>MPMN01000077.1 GCA_002238525.1 Flavobacteriaceae bacterium bin25 | reverse complement strand
ATTCTCGTTATCTTCTATCGTAATCGTTCGGGGTGCCTTGGTAAAGACCGCTTCCAAACGACAATTACCTGCAACCGTAAAGGTCACTTTGTTGTTGACGACTATAAGGTCATCAGGACACTCACTACCTTCAGATACTGTCCATCCACCTAACTCATACCCTTCTTCGGGTTCTGCCGTAAAAGAGGCTATCTGACCATATTCTCTTGATAATTCCCCCTCACTGACACTACCTCCATCTGTTGAACCGGCGGTGATGCTATACTTGATCTTTTCAAACTCAGCTCCAATCTGACAATTCTTGGAAGCGGTGATGGTGATTTCTGTATTGTTTGGGCTAAAACTACCACAATCGCCTGTCCATTGCTTTAATTGGTAGTGTTCATCTGGATCTGGTTTTGCAGTAACGGTCACCGTCTGACCGCTATCTACATTTTGACCGTCAGATACAGTCCCACCCACACCAGATGACGTGGTGATAGTGAATTTAGGTATTGGTTCTATTTTTATAGGTATAGATGTTGGTTCATCATCATTACATGCGAAGAAAATTCCGGCTAATATGAGGGGAAAAATTTTCTTTTTTATTTTTTTGATTTTCATGTGTTTTTTATTTATTTATTTTACTAATTTAGCATCAACAGTTTAAAATTTATTTTATTATAAAACATTTATTTGTCTTTATTGCATTTTACAATCAAATAGTGTGCCAAAGTGCAATAGCAATAAGTATTTTTTATTGGTAGAATAATTTTTGGATAGATTTTCTGGTGTATATATATACTATTTGGATCATTGAATTTCAAGGTTTGAATTTTGTGATGACAAAAGTAGTTTTTATATAAAATCGGGAATCAGTTTTTTTATAGTGTTTAATTTTTGTTATGATGTTCCGTTTTTTATTTTTTAATTTTTTAATTTTCTTTTTGGGTTGCGTATATTCTTTTGCTCAAAACTGTGATTCCCCAGCCCAGAGGTTATTGAATTTTGAATATTGTTCACAGGTGGATAGCGGGATAACTCCTGCAGAACAAGATGAGCAGGAGTCAGAAATTCCTGATGCTTCAGATTACATCGAAAATAATTCCATGATTGCTAAATACAAAAATGCTTATAATGGAGCTTTGGCATATAAAAGTGCAATGTCAAGAATTTCCACTAGTTTGTTTTGGGCTTTAGATAAAGATTTTAAAAACCTCGAAGAATTGAACGGAAAATATGATGCTAAAGAAATTGAATGGTTGCAATATAGTGAAGATTGGGATGTTTTAAAAAGTTCTTTTGACGAGAAAAAAAGAAAGATTGACTTGGTAAAAGGATATGCAGAAGAGTATGATGTTTCTTGGTTTTTCACAGAAACTACGGGATACAATAAACGACTGCTAGAAAAATGTTGTCTATACAAGGAATCTCCAACTTGGAATAACGAATTGAAAGCTTTGGAGTTGGGGTCCTTAGTTTTGCCTCTCAACAATAAATCTTCTGTTACCACAAAAAATGATTTATGTCGAGCAGAATCTTATTATATTAATTTTCAGGGTTACATTATGCCAAGAGGAAATCGTTGTAATATACGTTGGTGGGATTATTCTGGAGGTAGTGCGCTTTTAAAATGGCGAAGATATGCGGGTAAAGCTGATGATGGACGATGTGTGGAGATGGGGGACTGGATAGCATATAAAAATGCAGGTGGTGGTTTATACAGAGTAAACTTTTTATTCGCACGTTCGATGCCGGGAATAAAGGTTTTTGATAAGGATATACGCAAGAAAACGAGGAAATACGCTAAAACGATAACGGTTAGTGGCGGTTCTGGGGGTTCTGTTTCTCCTTCTGGGCAAACGGTTTTTAATACTGGTGATGGGATAGATATATCTGCTACTCCGGATGAGGGTTATCAGATAAAAGAATGGAAGGGGACGGGAGATAGTTGTTTTCAATTTAATGCGGATTCTTTTAATTATATGGATAAAGGCACGAGTCAATTCACTGTTCATCCGACTCGTTCTTGTGGTATTTTTGTTTCTTTTGAGAGGAAGTCATATACGATTACTTATAGTGTTGAAACGACGGGCAATCTTTATAGGGGTACTATTGATGGCAAAAAAGGTACTAACAGAAAATTTATGATGCATGATTATAGTGCATCTTTTCGTGCGTCTCCGGATGGGGGTTATAAAATAAAGGAGTGGTCTGGTGATTGCGGGACATTTAGAAAAACCACCAATCCGGCAAGATTTAAAGTGCGAAAGGATTGTTCTATCAGTGTGAGTTTTGAGAGAGAAGATAATCCGCGATATACTATCACCACATCAGTTATTGGTGGTAATGGGCGTATTACTCCGACCGAGACATTTGATTCTGGGGAATCGGTAACTATCACTGCCTCTCCGGCTCGGGGTTGGCAAATAAAAGAACCATGGAATAATGGTTGTAATAGTGATTCTAGTCCTGCGACTTTCAATGCCACGAAGAATTGCACTATTAGAGTGGAGTTTGAGCCAGAAGAACCAGTAGACCGATACACTATCACCACATCAGTTATTGGTGGTAATGGGCGTATTACTCCGACCGAGACATTTGATTCTGGGGAATCGGTAACTATCATTGCCACTCCGGCTGGGGGTTGGCAAATAAAAGAACCATGGAATAATGGTTGTAATAGTGATTCTAGTCCTGCGACTTTCAATGCCACGAAGAATTGTACTATTAGAGTGGAGTTTGAGCGAGAACCAGTAGCCCGATACACTATAACCACATCAGTTATTGGTGGTAATGGGACAATTACTCCGACCAAGACAGTTGATTCTGGGGAATCGGTAATTATAACTGCTTATCCGGATGGGGGTTGGCAAATAAAAGAACCATGGAATAATGGTTGTAATAGTGATTCTAGTCCTGCGACTTTCGAAGCGTCTAAGAATTGTTTTATTCATGTAACTTTTGAACCATCAGATGTTGAACCACATACCATCACTACTCGTGTTGTTCCTATTTTGGGGAAACTAAATGGAGGTATCACTCCGACCTTTAGAGTTAATCCTGGAAATAAAGCGGTAGTTACTGCATCACCGGATCCTGGTTATGCTCCGACTTATTGGGGTGGTGATTGTGATCTTAGTTTTAAATCAGATGACTATATTGAGGATGGCAATGTTGTTTCTTTTGTTCCGAAGACTGATTGTGAGGTAACCGTTATTTTCGCCAAGACTTCCCATACGATAACTCCTAGTGTTGTTGGTTCTGGGGGGCAGATACGGCCGTCTGATGAGGTTACCGGCAGATATGGTTCTTCGGTGCGTTTTAGTGCTACCCCTGATTTCAATTATAAGATAAAATCTTGGGGCGGTGATTGTGGTGTTTTTTCTGGGGCTTCAGCATCTTTTAAGATAGTAAAGGATTGTTCTATCAATGTATCTTTTTGCACGGGTACCAAACCATGTAATGGGGGTCAAATATCGTGTGATGCAGATTGTACAGACCCACCGGAAACGAATACTCCTACGGACAATACCCCCACGGATAATACGCCAGACCCTGATCTGACCCCAGAGACACCAACCGGAGATGGGGAATTCACAATATCGGTTTCTTCGTCTTCCGGGGGGTACATAGTCGGTGGCGATAGAACGATAAGGGCTTCCGCTGGGGAATCCTTGGAGTTCAGTGCCGATGTTGATTCCGGGTATGGGTTCACCAGTTGGGGCATCAGTCCTTCGGATTGTGCCGGTGCTACTCCGGACACCACTTATTCCATCATGAATTTCGCGGTGTCAAAGGATTGTTCGCTTGTGGCGAACTTCGAATGGGCAGAGCGCGATTGCTCCGGCAAGAGGTTCTGCTCGGAATTCAATATACGGGTAGGGGAGTGTGAGGACTGCCCCACTCGTGATGAGATGGAGTATTGTCGTTGTTCTGGTGATTGGCGAAAGAAGGGTGAGTGTACTTATCGTTCGACTTGTTGGGATAATTCTCGTGCTTGTTCGGATGATGAATGTCCTGCTTATGTTCGTTGTCCTGTTGTTTGTGGTCAGCGTGGTCTTCGTAGTGCTTCGGGAAATTGTCCTTCTCCCAGCAGCTACAAGACGAAAACTTGCTGGGACGGCTCTAAGGTTTGTCCTAGTGCGAATTGTCCTCCGAAGATAAGTAAAAACTGCGGTTGTGGGGTGTCGGTTGAGCCTACCGGTGCCACTCCTGCCGGGCGTGGTGCGTGGTCTTATGATTATCCTGCGTGTCCGGTGCGTTCACAAAAAGTGAAATGCTGGCGTGATGGCGAGATGAAATGCCCTGCTAGTGGCGGTGTTGACCCTTGTCCTCCTCCTGCCAAGCGCACGTGTCCGTGCAGCGGTTTGGAGCAGACCGAGCAGGCCGATGGTAGTTTTTCTCCGGCGTGTAATTCCGGTGAGAACACCTATAATTGTGGGGAGTGGAACCCGGCTATGGAAGGCATCTATGCTGCTAGTTCGGGTCATTGTGTGCGTTGTAGGACAAAGACGTGCTGGGATGACAACCAGAGTGGTTTTGTGTTGCGAAAGATCACTTCTACTGCTCCGTGCCATGTCGGTCCGGTGTGTTGGGAGGATGGTATCCGGAAGCATCCGGACCAGTGTCCCCCGCGGATAGTCCGGTGTCCTTGTGAGCCGGACAAGAAAGCTTATTGGGACAGCCGTTTTGATCGGACGGTAATACCGACATGTCGGCATAGCCGGAAGCCGTTTGCTTGTTCTGATGGCAACCGCTATTGTTCTCGGGAGGCGTGTCCGGTGCGGATATTCAAGGTTTGTTGTGGTGTGACGATTTACAAGGATGAGCTGCCGCCTGGTGAGGTGTGGAGTGACCAGTGTCCTCCTGCTCCTGTTGTTTGTCCTAATGGTGGTGGTCGTGCTTGTGATGCTTCGGAGTGTGCTGTCCAGTGCAATCCCGGTTGTACTTTGCGTAGAGGCAGCTGTCAGCGTCGTTGTCCGGACCGTTGGTTGGAATGTCATGAGAAGTGTCCTGTTCCGCCTCCTCTTGTATGTCCTTATGGTTGTGGTGTGATTGATGGTGTTTGTAAGACGGTATGTAATGGCGAAGTTGTTCCTTGTGGTAGTGATTGTGTTATCCCGGAGACAACGGATCGTCCGGATAGGGATCCGGATCCTAGGCCTCCGACGACAAGCATCCCTGATGAGGATGAGCCGGATCCTTGTTTTGATGGTGATTTAAGTGAGCTGTCGCAGGATGCTCGAGATAAACTTGCGGAATGGAATGCGGATAATCCGGATAGAGCGGTCAATGTATGTTCCAAAACAAAAGAAGGAGTAGATTCCCATGATGGTAAAGGTCAGTTCAGTGCTGATCTTGAGGTTGTTGGGAGTTATGAGCGTGATGATGCCTATCAGATGATTTACGATGAAGATGGAAAAAGGAGGACAAAGAATCAAATCATCCAGGGCATTTTAAGGGAAACCATCAAAGAGAAATTAACGAGTTTTGCTATTAATTGGGGTATTGAGGCTGTCGGTGAAGTGATTAAAGCTATTGGTGCTGAGGAGATAGATTTGCCGATACTACAAATTCTTCCTGAGGATCATGGCATTTATGGTCGTCCGGGTAAGGATGTGGTTATTGCGCGTAGTATTCTTATGCGCAACATAAAGAAAGACATAGACAAGAAGCATGCGGAGTTGCAGGGCAAATGGGTGGATAAAGGCACGGAACATGGGGATTTATACAAGGAGTATCTGAAGCAGGATTTGAGCACGAATCAGCAGAAAGCGAATCAGATCCGTGCAGCGACCTTTGAGCGTAAGGAGACGAAAAAGGACAGGGATAATGCTGAGGAGGAGTTGAACATGGAGATTGATGATTTGCTGGATCATTTGGGTGCTGCGACATTGGAGGACATCGAATACTTCGCAGATAAGAAGAAAACTCTTTTGGGTGGTGGTGATGATGATAGGAAAGGTTATCATGAGCAGTTCATGGATTGGTTGGCAGAAAACAGGACATATAAGGTGAAGAAGGATATACTACCGATTCCGGAGATTGGACCGGGTGCCAAGCGTGTTTCTAATTATGATGATGTGGTGATCCCGGAATTCGGTGATGGAAGTGAGTTCATGCGGAGGTTGGGTGATTTGAAGCTTCAGTCGGATCATGTTTTTGAGCGTTCGGATGATTTTGCTGGTCATTTGGATAAGTTTTTGCCTGCTTCGGGTTCGTTGGAGGATTTGAGTGATGAGGGGCGTGCCGAGGCGTTGGAGGAGCGTAGGGAGAAATTCCGTAAGCGTGATGATGATGGCAATTTTGCTGGTCTTGATATGGGTTTGATTGATCGTACGGATCTTGTTTTGCCGTCCGAGCAGCGACGGGAATTGGCGAAGGAAACTGTTGATGGGTATCATTCTTTGTATCGTGAAGCCAGGCGTATCAAGAATCTTTACATTCCTGATGTGCAGGTAATTGGCTCTTATCCTGATAAGCGTAAGAAGAGTGTTGAGGAGGTCATCAATGAGTCCTATGGTGCTAAGAACAAGGACAAGGACAAGAAGAAGGACAAGAAGAAATAGAAGAAAAAAGGGGGGGGCATTGTATGCTTTTACAATTGCCCCTTTTTGAGATTTCTTTGAAAGGAAAAAAAAGTGAAATCAAAGTACAAAAACAATAATTTTTATGGACATCACTTATGAGCATCTAAATGATGAAGTATTTTCTTATTTGTCCTTGAAAACTCTCTGTAATGAATACGATGATATCGTTGATAGGGTGTCAAAAGAAATTGAGAGAAATAAGTGTCCGGATATAAACATGAGGGATTTAGAAAACAAAAAGTTTCTTATTGAGGGGGCTTTGATAAGCAAAAAAAAGAAAAGAGAACATGTTTTGGGTTTTGAAATGGTTTTTAGGGAATTAGGAATAGGGGCTCCTGAGAATTTCAAAGGAAAGAAGAATGCCGAATTCATTGAAGCAAATAAAATCTTTGAACTGAAAGGATATGATGATGATTTGCTTGATGATATACTATTGGGGCATAAAATCATGGATGCCATACGGCATCCGTATTATGTGGGGAATAGAGAAAGAGTAAAAGAATTTGAAAGAACTATTTCCTTTGTTGTTGATGAAAGTTTGAAAGGGCTTAAGGGCATCAAGGAAGAAGTCGTCATTTTCATAACTGACACTATTGAGAGTCATTATTCCAAAGTCAAGAAACAAGATTTCAGTATTTCTCGTTGATGCTTTGATGTATTTACAGTGAAGTCATTAAAAACAAAACAAATCAAATATTTTGTTTTTTTGTTTTTTCTTTTTTTTGCGGTTTTCAAAATCAAAGTTGACGGAAATCGTTGTTGTACTTTTCTTCATTTTCTTTATATGGTCTTCTATTTAGTTGTTCGTCTCTTTTCTTTGTTGCTTCTGTTTTTATTTCTTGGGCTTTGGATAGCAGTTCTGTTTTCGTGAGGATCATTTCTATACATTCTTTTTCGATGTCCATCATGTTCTTTGGGCCTGAATAGTACGGATTGTATAGTGTATACTCTTTCAGCAGAAAATCTATTTCTTGCATTTTTCTTGCGATGAACAGAAATTGTTCTTTTTTGAAAGAAAGGGTTCTGTGCATTCCTTTGTTTTTAGCCACGAGATATGCGGATATATCGGAGGTGATGGCATTGATGTTGATGAATATCATGTTTTTTCTGTTTTGACCTTTCAAGAAAGTTTTGTCATCTTTTATGCCCTTGAATTCATCTTTTATTTTTTGGTTTGTTTTTTTGATTTTTGGGTTGATGCTTTCTTTGATGAGGTAATTGCTTAATTCATACAAAAGGCAATGGTTGAGCATTTCGTTGTTTAGTTTCGGGTCATAATAGAGTAGGGCTGCTCGGGTTCCTTTGGAAGGTCGGTATCTCTTCAATGGTATTTGTTCTCCTTCTTCCAATTTGTAGAGTTTCAGTTCTGATTTGTTTTTTCTAAGGAATTCTTTCACATAGGGGTGTATGCCATTGTAGGTGTGGATTATGTTTCTGATTGCACTTAATGCTTTTCTTGGTTCTTTGAAGAAATAAAACCGAACATCTTTCCATAGGCATTTCGTGTATTTTTTGTTTTCCTTTGCGGGTCTATATATGTGTATTTTATTTGGATGTGGGGTTAGTTCGTCCTTTTGGTCTGCTGCCAGGGTGTTGTAGTGTTGTTTTCTTCTGTTTAGTTCTTTGTCTATTTTCCGTTTTTTCTTGGGGTTTTCAGCACCATTTTCTGTGATGAGGTCGAGATAGTAATTGTGTTTGTTGAGTATGTATGACTGAACTTTCCCCCTATTTTTCCCTAATATGGCTTATTTTGATTGATTTCATGAAGAAATTTGAACAAATTTCAGGTTTTTTCATTGATTTTTGAGGGTTTTCTAGGGATTTCGACTCTTTTTTACTGATTTTTAGAAGTATATATGTGTTTTATATGTATATCCGAAGGAATTTTACCAGAAATTTGCTGTCCATGTATAAATGACTAGAAATTTCTTATAAAATCATCCAATAAAGCCTATTTTATCCAATTATTTCCTATATTTGATACCTATATGTAAAACCATTAAAATTTTATTACCTGTCCATGTACGTATCTCGAATACCAAATCGTAAATCCAAGCCCACATGGCTCATCCGTGAGTCCAAATGGGTCAACGGTAAATCCGTCAAAACCACTATCGCTAATATCACCAAGCTTCCTCTACCGATCATTCTACAAATCAAAGAACTCTTCAGAGGAGGAATCGTGGTCAAGTCCATTGAAGATGCCTTCACGCTGATCAGCAGTAAACCACACGGTCATGTAGCTGTGGTACTGCATATGATCAAGAAACTAGGCATCCCCAAGTTGCTTGCACCTAGAG
>MPMN01000076.1 GCA_002238525.1 Flavobacteriaceae bacterium bin25 | reverse complement strand
TTGCAGCGTGCCACAAACTTTCACTTAGCGTATCGCCAAGCCTACCAGATTTGCGAACAATGCCAATAACTTCTACTATTAGTATGGTAATCCAAAATGCCAGTACAGCCTTTGGTAAAATCAAATTATTGGCTATCAGTATTTCAGATAGCAACCAACATATTAATGCGGTATAGAAAAATATGGCAAAGAAATTTTCCATCCCCACCAACTTTGGTTTTTGTTTATTCATCATTAATTATATTCCAAAACTATCCAAATCTGCAACCTCATATAACTCCGCTCTACCAATTTTATAATATATCCTAAATTCCATTAGAGTAGGCATCCTATGACAAGGATTAGAAGGCTGGTAATGAATTTCGTATATTGGATACATACCCAGATCAGTAACAGGGAAAAACATACCTGCCTGTTCAAAATAAACATCCAAATCGGTTACAAAATCCACGATTGAGGTCCTATACTTATGCTGAATCTCACGCATACGCTCGGCAGTCAAGTCGTCTTCCGTTAAAATAAGTAATTTCTTTTGTTTTTGTTTATTCATATTTAAAATTCAACATTAAATTAGATACCACTGCAATTTGCCAAGCATTATGAAGTTTCTCCAGGTCGCAGAATATCTCATTAGCACGAATACTGCAAAGTAGGTTTAACTCCACATCCAAGCGATGGTAACCATAACCACCTATCTTTTTCAAATAACTCTCCTGTTCTGGAGTCGCATTTTTAATGTTTAGTATATCCATTGTTTTCATTTTTAATCTGAATCTGGGTATTTAGATACTATAAACTCAAAGGAATGTAGAGCATGTAATTTATTGGTATGAACCATAAACGAAAATATCTTATTCACTTTATTGGCATGCTCCTCAAACTTATCTTTAAGTTCAGTAATTACAAGATCAACGTAACCTGCACGATACTTCTTCTCTGATTTAATAAAACCCTTTCCCCAAAGTTCTTTATTTGGATAAGGATTATTACATTTCCATCGTTTACAGATAAATCCTAATTCCTTAAAGACCAACTCGTCTTGATCCTTGCAGACTGCTCGTTTCAATTCTACCAGTGTACTAATATCTTGTAGTAATTGATGGATTACGTCGGTATGCTCAAGATATTTCTTTTTCAAATCCGCAAGAGACATCTTGTTGTAACCATCTAGTTTATTAATGTAAGGCATATTCTAAAAATTTATTTTGTTTTTTTCTTATCCACAATAGCTATTATTTTATCATTAGTCCATTCCCTAATTACAAAGCCATCAGGAACTTTTATAATGACTCTTCTTATATTTTTATGTACACCTAACTTACTTATCATTAGTATCTTATAAGGATAATTGGGATTTACTACATCTAAACATGAAACTACGTGCATTCTGTGAATTATCATATCAGCTTCTAAATCTTGTACCAAAATATCTTTTGTCATGACTATCTTTAAAGTTTATCTTTAATACGCTCAAGGTTATGTGATAGTTGTAGCAAACGCCTCGAATAGTAATCAAGAGTACTATTAGTTGCCTCTAAATGCTTTCTGTATTCAAGCAGATCCCACTTACCATCCTTATATTCATTCTTAATCTTTAACATGAAGTTACTCCAAGAATGCAGTTCCTCCGCACAATTATTGATACCAAAAATCAAATCATGGATCCTTTCCAAATCTTTATCCTTATTTACCAACATATTTTATGGATGAATATCTTTTGAAAGTACCCAAATCTTTATCTACTTGGTAGATACGCTTTTCTAAATCCTCTTTAAATTTTTTGGCATTCGCCATCGATTGCTTCCAGCGATGCTTGTAACCATCGTAAGGTCTGCTTAGCCTTTTTTTATGGGATTCAAGCATAACAGCATAATTCACTTTTTTTAAATAATGAATATCGTTTTCCACATCACTTAATTCTCGTGTCAAAAAGTCCAATTCTTGGCACTTGTAATACTTTAAAAGTATATCATTTTCTTTCAATAGAATTAATGATTCATGCAGGTTTATATCCAAAACCAAATAGTCTTTAATATGCCCGTTGGTAATGTCATACATAATGATATTGCCAGTCTCTACATCTGATTTAGCCCAACGAAGCATATTCCCTACCAGTTCATTGTGTTGTTTCTCAAAGAACTCATCACCATTAATCGTTTTCATCTTTGGTTCCACACTAAGATTATCAAATACTTTGGCAATTAATTGTCTTTTCGGCAATAAAAAATAATCGCCAGGTTCAACCATATAACTATGACTTATTCTTGAAATAGTGAGGTCTTTGAAAAGCATATGGCGAGAAGCCTCTGGGCTTATTTCCATCTTCTTTTGATTTACTTCTGATTGTAGAAGTTTAGGTTTTCTTGCATATCCCATTGTAAATTGTAAATTTTATACAATAATAATGCAAATTTTCCTAAAAGTGGTAAAAAATAAAAAATAATTTTAACGCTATGTCTTACAGCCTTTTAAACCTGTAACGCACTACTTTTTTAAAGTCTGGTATCTGTTTTTTTTGAAATCTTCGTACCGCATTGACGCTGTTTTTCAGGAAGTTCTTACTTTTTCCTGTCGCTTTTTCATCGGGCTCCCAGTACGGAGGTTTATCACTTGGATATCTTGCACCATGCTTTTCAACATCACCGGGCACACCCCAATCAGGACCATAGGGATGAGCAGTAAATTTATATGGTGATGGTACTGCATTTAAACCCAGACGTGCTAAGTAGGCCTGTCTTGTAGACTGACGTAATTTTAAACCTATACGGATTCCCCCAACTTCTGGTTTCTTGTACAATGACTGGTACAAGGGACCACGCTTATGTGGCAAACGCTTTTTGATGGAATACTCCAGTTGCTGTGCACTCTTTACAATCAGTTCCTTGCGGACATCAGTAAACAGATTATCACGCATTGCTTTGAACTTCTTTGCTGTCTTATCAACACCTTTGAATTGAACCTTGAACATGATTACATTCTGCCTGTATCGTTATATTCATCGTCAGTAGTTACTTCATCAGGTCGTCGTTCCTCCAATGCAGATCTTGGATTACCCACTTTGGGAATCATATTAACATCTGTCAATTCATCGCCTTTTTCCATAGCATGAAGGTTAAGCATAGCCCTGCCCTCATTCAGCGTCATTACAGGTCTGCCTACTACCTGTTGAATAACCTTTGCCTTTGCAAGTGTTTTTTCAGATAAAGCATCTATATGCGATAAGTCGTATTTCAATTTATATTCCGTGCCATCCATATCATATGTAGGCATTAACCATGAGTTAAAACCTTCCTCAATTTTCGTCAATATAGGGATGATGGCATCATTCCATAACGCTACGTTCAACTCCCTTAACTCATTCATACCCCCAGCAATATCCGATGGGTAAATCAAATTAAACGGAACATGAGCTACTGAACATATTTGCTTGGCAGCTGCAATTCTTTGATTGAGCATAAGGATTTTGTTCATGTCAATAGTCAAGTCAACCATGCCCATTTTCTCACTGCTAATCGCAGTCTTGACGATATTGGGTACGCCTTCCAGAGTTTGTAATATCTTTTTCCGAAGCCCATCGGCTTGGTTTTCATTTAACTGCGAATCATTGTCAACATACAATAGTTTGGTAGCACCGATATTCTTGAACGAATTGACACCCAATTTCACACTCTGATTCACAGTAAAGATTTCTTCTAATACCGATTCAAAAGGACTCTTACCAATGTTGTACTCATCACCATTTCCATTATTAGGATTGGGCATCCTGATATGAAGCACATGATTTTTGTTGATGTCACGACTGAAATTTCTATAAAGCCCCAGTGTTACTCTATAACTATTCAGTTGCCCATCGATGTAGTAAGGTATGGTTTGAAATGCAGGTAAGGGATACATATATGAAACTCGTGAACGATCTGCCCCTATCTTTCCTTTCTCTGCCCTGATATACAAATTTCCATCCAGTAGTAGTGTGGTAACACAATCCTGTATGAAATCTGACCACCTCAAATTTGGTGCTGGTCTCTTCAGGAGTGGATTAGACCTACCTGAATTTAGCCCATCAATTTCACATTCTTTGCCATCTTTATCCAAGACATGCCAATTAACCATTGTGCATTTCTTGGCTATTAAATCAACGATAGCCTTTACGATATAGCCTCGATCGTAGCCATATAACTTTACCCTTTCGTCTCCGCTACCATAACTTCCTGAATATCTATTTGCAAAATATACGTCTGATTGTCCTTTGGGATAATTCTCAACTTTGGGCATTGATTTTTTAAACCACTTATCCCAAAAGTTTACTTTTTTTTTGTCCATGATGTATTATTACCCTCATCGACAAATTTAGTATATATTATTTATTAAAAGACAAACCAAGAATTGGTGAGAAGGAAGTACTCGATAGCATAGCATAAACAATCCACAAAATCATCATGGTTGGCAGTTGGAAAGGAAGTTACTTCATGTAAAAATTCAGGATGCCAATAGCCATTACCTTCTATCAGATAGACATGACCTCCTGCTATCTTTACCCTTGATTCCTTAGCCTTAATCAATTTATCTTGTTTGCTCCACCTACTTTTGATTTCCGCAGCTGAAGTACCTGAATCCCTAAGCATTTGCACCAGTGATTTGCCAACTGCTTTTGGCTCTACAAATACCATTTCGCAATTATAATAAGCGGATAGTTTTTTTGTATATGCCAAAAGTCTTGGAAACTCAAAGTACTTTTTCTTGGCATCAATGATGTATAGCCTTCTTTTTTTGGGGTCAAAAGCAACTACGATTATACCTGTTGGATCGTTAGTAATGTTCTCGGTATATGCTCCATCAATAAACATATATTTATCCAAACCCTTAACATTTTCCATTTGTGCATATTCAAAATCTTCCTTTTTGATGATGTTACCTTTTGGGTTTGAGGGCTCTTGTAAGTACAATCCTGCAAACTCAAAGGGGTCTCGCAGTTCAGTTACTCTGGCTGTCCTGAAATCAATAATTCTGGGGTATATCGTATTTTCTGAACCATCCTTAGCATATACAGGTATCTTTAATAGCGACCACCGATTACCTTCCTTGCCTGACAAACAATAACCACTAAAATCTTCCTCATGTAACCTCTGTTGTATCACAACGACTGGGGTACCTAAGTTTGCTGATCTGGTGCTGAATGTATTTTTCCAGTTTTGAATAACCGCATTTCGTTGTAATTCAAAAAGTATGTCTGATGGTTTATTGGGATCATCGAGTACCATTACGCCTCCTGTACCGCCACTAAAGCCTCTCCTACCAACACTGAAACCAATAGCCTGTCCTTTGACTGTTGTACTGAACTGCTTACCTCCCTGAACAGTTGCCCACTCTGCCTTGCTATCCTCTTTTTTGTCAATTTGTATATCCGTGTATTTCTGAAACAACTCTGACCTTATATAATTCTTGACAATCACATTCTTTGACCTATGCAGACTACTGGTAGAGCATATCAATATGTTACGTGCTTTTGGGTTGTTAAATAGCACATACGCTTGAAATAAGGCAAGTATTTCACTTTTACCATGCTGGGGTGGCATATTGATGATGAGACGCTGTATTTCGCCTTCATATACTTTTTGTAGAGCAATGAAAATATCCTTGTGGAAATCCATTACTTCAAAATTCTCTTGGTATAGCGATTTGAAAGCTGCTACTGCAAACAGATAGAAGTTCTTGGCTAGTAAAGCGTGTGTATCGTCCTTATAACTCATCGTCCATACTCATGTTACTATTGGCTTCCTGTTCTTTAAGGAGGTCTTCACCGCTCTTGCCATGCGATAAATAAAAAGTTTCCTCATTGGGTTTTATTTCAGGGATATCCATGATTTTATAAAACTCCTTTTCCTTCATCTCAATATGCTTTTGATTGTATTCCTTATACGATACCTCCTGAATTTCAGTAGTTTCTTTTGGAGCTACAATCTTGCTATGGTAGTACAGGGCTTTGATTTTGGCACTGATATCCAACTTTCTATCCAATAATGCTTGGGCAATCAAACGTACACCCATACCAAAATCTGTACATTCTGAAACAAAATTAAGTTCCTTGTAAGTCAGGTACAGCATGAGCTCACCTATCTTAAAATCGGATTCAACCCAAGCAGTCCAGCCTTTGCTATCAAAACTATTTACTCTCTCTAAACTCATTTACTCAAACATATCATCCATATCCCTGCCCATTTCAGCATCAAAGTCAGAGTCAAGTATATCATCATAAGTAGATTCCTTTGACTTTTTGCTTTCAGTCTCATCACCTCCTGTTGGGTCTACGATTTCACTGGCAATTAGTTTATCAAACCAAAATTCCATTTCAGGGCTTTCCCCAAATTTAACATAACTCTTACCCTTTACTTGCCCCATTTCACAACCCTTTGCTTCCAAAAAAGATATGAAATCTTCCATATGAGGCATTAACTTTTCAGAACGAGCATCAACCTTTTCATTTTTGATGGCATCTTCCAAGTACATATTTTCAACATGATCCTCATCGCCTAAGTTATTACGCTTCCTTGCCCTGTTTTTCCAATAGGTAATATCCCTTTTGTGGTCTATCCTGTAAAAACAAATGAACGATTCATAAACCTCCCTCAATGGAAAATTACCTTTAAAACTTGGTGAGTAATGATTTTTCTCCGCATCCAGAATGCTATACCATTTCAGCAAGGGATGCCTGCCCTCTTCGATTACCTGACCGATTAAATGGTAATGACATATGCTCTTGGGTATCTCCTTTGTTTTGAGCAGTTTACTCAAACAAGACATGAGCATCAAAAATACTTCTGGCAACTCTTTTTCCCAAATGTCTTTTTCCTCTGTTTCAACCGCATTATCAGGATGGGTTTTATCCGCAAAGTTGTGCTGGAAATAATTAACATGAACACGTATATCAAAGGCTTCATCTTTGCCCATCGGAGGTCGACTATTGGAGTTGTAGTATAATACACCATAATTACTCGATTGGATATAGTCTTTGTTCTTAACATCAGCATTGATGGTATCTTTTGAAGATAAACTCTTTAAAAATTCTATGCCAATGTTGCTGATATAGTTTCCACTTTCATCGATAAACACCCAACGCTTCTTGAAGATCAGCTGTAAACTAAATTGAGATTTCGCTCCATACAGCTGCTCTGATTTCACAGTGACTACCAGTGATGGAAACAATTTTTCCATGATTTTAGCATGCGTACTCTTACCAGCACCAGAAGGTCCGTAGTTCCAAAACAACTTCTTTAAATGAAAGCCAGTACTCTCCGCATTTTTAATTAGCCCATATGCTAAACCAGTTAGCACACTTTCAGCATTCAACCACTTCTCGTGGTCAGTAAGCGTATGCGGATTTTCTAAGTCGAGATAGTTTCTTTTAATCAATAAGGTAAGACGTAAAAACCGCTTGTAGTTGGGGCATTTCAAGGTCTTGATTAAATCGATGGGTTCTGTATCGATTGCCCTTTGGATATCTTCTTTATTGCACTCTATGTCCAGTACATCGATAGCATAGTCACTTGGTTTTACGTTATCCTTCAAATTGAAACCTAATTCCCCATCATGGTAGGTTAATTCAATGACTCCGCCATTACGTGTAACAAACATCATCGACTCCCTTTCCTCATCATACCTGTACGGATCTATCGCTTTATAGAAATCAACAAAAGACCTTTCAAATGCACTATCAAATGAGGTGCCATTAAAATTTATTTTGGGGTTGTACATAGCGAAATCCCTAAACACTTCCTTATAGAATTTCAAGATAACTTTGAAATCTACCTGAATCCAAACCAAATTGCAGAACACATAGTAGGAGTTTGACTTCTTTTTGGTTTCCTTTGGAGACCAGCCAAATAGAAAATCCTTTTGAGCATCCCAACCATCTTTATTTTTGACAAATTGCACAATAAAATGATTGACAATGTTGAGCATACCCAGAATAAATTGCCTTTCATTAGGTTTATTTTGTAGCAAAAATGATTTGTACATCTTCGCAAATAATGCCAATGCTTCTGTTTCACGCTTCCCCTCTGTCCGTTTGAAGTACGAATCAAAAAATTGATCGTACACTTTCGACATTCGTTCTTTGATATCGACATCATCAATGCCACAACCTGCATGAAAAACACATAAATCGCCATCCCCATATCGCTTCTTGACATACTTGGGCAACATCTGTTTGATATCCCTGAAGCATTCCGCATCCTCAAAGTTTTCAATCCCAATCTTTACAAACTGCTTTGCGAAATCTCCAAGTTTACTCATTTGGTAAATCTATACATTTAATTAACTGATCTGTTATTTCTGAAATAGATATATTCGTACGTGCTTTGACGCGCTTTAACACCTTGAAACTATGCTCCGTCATCCTTATTGTTCTGCGGTTTAGTCTTGCGATATCCGCAATTTTCTTGTTTTTGTATTCCAAGAGATACCCCCCTTTTTCCCCCTTTATTTCAAGCAAATTCTCGAGCCGATTATCTATAAGGTATTCCAAAATTTGAGAATAACTTACAAAATACTTGTTCTTGACTGCTTCAAGCAGGTCAAGAGACTCATTACTAAGGGTAATTGAGCGATATACATTCCGAATACGGAATGCCTTTTTTTTATCCGATATGCTCTCAATCGATACATCAGTTATGATTTTCATAATACCATACAAAATTTGATGGTAAATATACATTTTTTAATCAATCATATACAAATTTATTTGAAAATGTAAATTGTAGTGGATATATCTATAAATATATTTTAGAATTTTTTTCTTATACATTTTAAAATAATTCACTGTGGATACATATATTGTATATATACAATTACAGTGTCCACTCTCATCATTTTTATAGTATATAAGGAAAAAAATATTTTCCGACGAGTAAAACTTGAACAATCCTGTGTAACTCTTTGAATAATAGAGGTCTGAAAAAATTTTGCTGACAAAT
>MPMN01000008.1 GCA_002238525.1 Flavobacteriaceae bacterium bin25 | reverse complement strand
TTGTTCTAACAGACATTATAGTGTACGCCTTTTTAAAAATACTATTACTCTCTTTTAAAAGTCTCAACACAAAAATAGTTAAAAGGAATGACTTTTTTATTTATTTTCTAAAATATATAGTTAAACCATTTTGTTTCATTCCACAACAAAGTAATTAGAGCCACCAATTTTAATAGAAACACACCTTATAATAGCCTTCCCTTGCTACCGCCACAGAAAAGACTTGAAACGGCTACGGTACTACGTAAAACCATAGAAGCTACTAGATCCTTAGCACAATTAAATGGAATGCTAACCAACTTGCCAAATCCTAGGTTGTGTTTAGACACTATTCATTTACAGGAAGCAAAGGGGAGCTCTGAATTGGAGAGTATTATAACAACTAATGATGATTTATACAAATCATTAGTCGCTAACAAAAAATTGGAAAATTCATCCACAAAAGAAGTTCTACGCTATAAAGAAGCGTTATGGAATGGCATGCGTTATATTAAAGAACGCCCTTTTATAAACACAAACCTATGTGTTAAAATTGTACAATCCATTAAAAAAAATACTGCAAGTATTAGAAAAACTCCAGGAACTGTGTTGAAAAATAATAAAGGCGAAATAATCTATACACCTCCAACAGGGGAAACTATTATCAGAGAATAAATGGCAAATCTTGAAGCCTTCATTAATGGAGATGATAACATAGACCCTTTAATAAAAATGGCAATAATGCATTATCAGTTTGAAGCTATACATCCATTTAGTGATGGTAACGGTAGAACAGGCCGAATTTTATTACTACTTTATCTTAAACTAGAAAAATTATTAGACACACCTGCAATTTATTTAAGCGAGTATTTAATAAAGAATAAAGCAGAATACTATAAAAGACTACGTATGGTTACGGAAAATAATGATTGGGAATCTTGGATAGTTTATATGCTGAAAATGGTTGAATTCACAGCTAAAAAAGGAATTGAACGCCTAAAAATTATTACTAATTTAATGCAACAAATGACAGCTGAAATTAAAGAAATCTTGCCAAAAGTCTACACAAAAGAACTAGTAGAAATTTTGTTTAAGTTGCCATATACGAAACGGCACTTTTTAATTGAAAAAAAATTAGGTACCCCAAAAACTGTTGGCAACTACTTAATAGCATTAGAAAAAGCAGGGTTTCTCACTTCTGAGAAAGTGGGTAAAGAGAAATTGTATCTCAACCATAGGTTGATGAATGTTTTGTAAGCTGGCTTAATTAATAAATGTTTGTCCAAAGGATTATTACAAACACCAACTAAGGGCAAAACAAATGGAAGACTTTAAAAATAGATGACAAAACTTTCACGGGTAAAACACAATGGGTTAGTTAAAATTTTTATGCTTTGAATAGTCGTCTTGTCAATGTAGTCAAACTGGGATTTGATTTATATCATTTTCCGTGTCCAAACTACCTTTATCCACAGCATATTACATCTCAGTTCACTTAGAAGCCAGGGCACTTTACAATTTTTAAACCTGACTCTCACTTCTATTCGCTACTTTATATCGCTTAAATACCTTTATATCAGATATATAGATGATATATTTTGATTGATGGGAGTTAGACCTCACTGGTATCCAATACAAAAGGAAGTTGTCAGTAAAGTAACAGTTTGAAACATCACTTTACTCAAGACTGTTAAGGGTTTTGGACGTATTGTAGGCCGAAAGTCAGACTTAAAATGGGATGTTATACAGATAGGTTAATTTTATTCATATTACAATTGGCTTAGTTTAATTAAAATATGTAGAATGGAAGTTTATGTACATAACTCGGTTATCTAGAATAATAAAGCATCTATTGCACTTGGCGTATCAATCTATGGTGAAAGTAGTCGAAAGCTTGGCATTAAGAAACGAGTTGTCAAGTTTGCTAACTTTCACGTCCTGTGCGAGACCATTTTGTACTGTCTATATATGCTTATAGAAATAGGTTTTATTACCAACATCAATGAAGAGAAGCGGATTATTTTTTAAAGCACAAAAGTATTATGGCATTTGTATTGGCTGTTTTGATGGGAATTATGAATTTTAAGACTGGGTTATAAAAGAATTTTTTCTTGAGGTTGTGAAGATTTTGTAGGGTTTGATTCTAGGGATGATAATAATTTGTGATAAAATAAGAGGATTCTTTAAATCAGTAACCTTAGATTTAGAACTTTTCAATAATAATCGTGATGTAGATTTGCATATGTAAGATAATCTTACTATATTTGTATAAAATCCATACGCTATGATTGATAATAGTCAAGAACAGGTCGAAGAGAAAATAATTGAAGTACTAAATGACATAACAGATACTTTGGAAATAAAAGTATCCTTAGACACTAGATCTTGTCCAGGATTAATACCAGGTATAACCAGCCAAGTGTTAGTTACAGTTATGGGACGGCTAGAAAAGAAACTAGATGTAATAATTCCAAATAATTGCTACATATTCTACGATAAGAAAGAGAAAAAGCAATTAAATATTAAAGAATCTACAGAAAAACTAGTTAAAAACGCACATTATGAAAAGTGATAATTCAAATCTCAGAAGAGTGGAAATAGCAAAAAGACTAAAAAAAGCTAGAGAGCTTTCGGGTCTTTCTCAAGCACAAGTTGCGTTAAAGGTAGGGGTTCAGAGACCAGCAGTTTCAGAAATAGAAGCGGGCAGACGAAAGGTAAGTGCCGAAGAACTAATTCAGTTTTCTAAATTATATAAGGTTGATTCTTCTTGGTTACTGAGTGAGGAAGATGATTCAGAAATCGCACAAGGAAAATTGAAGTTTGCAGCTAGAGAATTGAGTAAGATGAGTGATAAAGATAAAAACAAACTCATTGAAATCTTAAAAATTCTGCCTAAATAATTAAGAAGAATATGGATGTAATTGCCACAAGCGGAATAAAAAAAGCCAATGCTTTAAGAGAGGTTTTGGGATTAAATATGTTCCAACCAGTAAATGTCTATGATGCCTGTACAAAGCTTGAAGTGGATGTTAGGTTCGTAGCAATTAATATGGAAGGAACGTATGTATCCAATGATGACCCAACAAAGTCAAGCATTCTTCTTTCGGCTTTACGACCTTTCCCTAGAAAGGTTTTTACCTGTGCTCATGAATTAGGCCACCATCAATTTGGTCACGGTTTAAAAATTGATATGATTCATGAGGAGAATGATAAAAAATCAGACGATGATTGTGAAGAGCGATTGGCCGATATTTTTGCATCTGCCCTACTAATGCCAATTGCTGGTATTCAATTTGAGTTTAAAAGAAGAAATTGGGATATAAAAACCGCTACACCAATTCAGTTCTTTACTATTTCATCAGTATTCGGGGTTGGATATCGGACTTTGATTTATAACTGCTCCCTGAATAAGTTGATAAGTTATACAAAATCCAATGAACTATCCAAATATTCGCCTTCTGATTTTTTAAATAAGATTTTCAAGGGTAAGCAAAAGGCAGGACACCTAAAAATTATAGATTCAAAATATGTAGAAAATACTGTAGATACTGAGGTTTCAGGATTCCTTTACCTTCCCAAAACTGTTGAACTAGAAGGTTGTCATTTGGAAAGTATTGCCACAACTAGCAACGGTGTTTGTTATCAAATGAAGCAACCTGGGATTTTAAGAGCAAATGACGCTGTAAACGGTCAAACTTATTTTATAAGAATACAGAACTTCGAATATATAGGGCTTTCAGAATATAGACACTTAGAAACATAAGAATTAAATGACATCACCAACATTGATACAGGACTTAAACTTATCTCAGTCTTGGTTAGAGGTACTTAAAAGACTCATTGATATTTCTGGCAATGAATTGTCTCCGTTAGTACTGACTATTACGGATTTTGATGAAATTGAATCTATCCGAAAAGCATTAGACAATAATCTAATTACTCACAATAAACAGTTAATTCAAACTGTCTCAGAGACTATTTTCCCTGATTCACTTTATAGATTATTTAAAGACAATAGGTGTCAGTTTTTCAATGAGTACAAGTCGAATTTCAAAAGGATAAAAGAATTAGACTTAATGGGTAAGAAGAGAAATGCAAGAGGAACGTACTTTCAACGACTTATTGACTATCCTGGAAAAAATGGACGCATTAATCAACTAGAAAAAATTATTGAGTCCATACTGGACGATAAGAATAACCGTAGGTCAAGATTTCAAGCTACTACATTTGACCCTAATACTGATTTGCACGATAATCCTTATCTAGGATTTCCTTGCCTCCAACATGTAAAATTCTATGTAACGAAAGAAGAAGGTCTTGTACTGAATAGTTTTTATGCTTTGCAATATGTTTTCGAAAAAGCCTACGGTAATTGGCTTGGATTAATAAACTTAGGGAGATTTGTATCAAAAGAAATAGGAGTTCAATTTGGACGGTTCAACTGTTTTATAAGCATAGAGACATTAGGTCATTCTTTTAAGAAAAAAGAAGCTAGATCATTATACGAACAAGCTGCTAAAGGAATGGAGATTTCATGAGTATTCAAAAAAGTAAACATATAGCAAAAAAATCTGATGTTACTATTATTTCACCTATATCGCCAGCCAAAACAACAGAGGTCTATGATACTTACTGGAAGTTTGCTGCTTTGAGACAAGAAGTGTTTTTCAATAAAATTGAAAACAACAGTTATCCTTGGTCAAATGACTATATAATAAACACTTACAGATTTACCAATGCCTATAGAGCTGCTGATAGAGTAAGCCAGTATTTAAT
Organism: Flavobacteriaceae bacterium bin25; assembly: GCA_002238525.1. Classification (GTDB taxonomy): domain Bacteria; phylum Bacteroidota; class Bacteroidia; order Flavobacteriales; family Flavobacteriaceae; genus Bin25. The sequence goes on along the minus strand of MPMN01000008.1, from coordinate 67,549 downwards.
TAGTAAGGTAATTTATTCCCCTGAATTTTCGAAATCACCTAAAGAGGTCCTTTTTAGAATTTTATTGTTCAAACTTTTCAATAAAATTGATACTTGGGAGTTGATTTGTTCTCATATTCCACGACCAACCTTTGAGTACTATAATTTTAACGAATACAACAAAATTCTAAATGATGCATTTAATGCTGGAGAAACAATTTATTCTGCAGCCTATATAATGCCATCGGCAAAATCGGCATTCGGTTACACAAGAAAGCATAGTAATCATTTAAAATTGATTGAGTTAATGCTAAAAAGCGATACAGATGAGAAATTATCTAATGCTCTGAATATGCAGAGTGCATTTGAGATTATTAAATCTTTTCCAGGACTTGGAAATTTTTTAGCATATCAATTATTGATAGATATAAACTACTCAACGATAATTAATTTTTCGGAATCTGAATTTGTAATACCAGGTCCAGGGGCCTTAGGAGGTTTAAGCAAGTGTTTCCTTGATACTGGTGGTCTGAATGAGAAAGAGATTATTAAGCTCGTCACAGATAGGCAGGAGTTAGAATTTGAACGGCGAGGCATAACATTTAAAACCTTGTGGGGTAGAGGTTTACAACTTATTGACTGCCAAAATTTATTCTGTGAAGTGGATAAATATAGCAGGGTTAGACATCCTGAAATAACAGGTAAAGGCAAAAGAAAAAGAATTAAGCAGAAATACAAAAGAAATTTGAAACCAATAGATTTCTGGTTTCCACCTAAGTGGAACTTAAATGATAAGATAGTTTCAAACATAGAAAATTAAAATCGATAGAATATGGCTTTTTTAGGAAATAAATCAATACTGGAATGTATTCGCAAAAATGAAATTGTTGAACCCTTTGATGAAAAACGAGTTAAAAATGGAGCTTATGAACTTTCATTGGGCGGGCAAGTATTTCAAACTAACTCTACACTTAGGGAAATCAAAAAGTTAGATATAGATAGCATTATACATATTGAACCAGGACAATTTGCTCTACTCCTCACCGAAGAAAAAGTTAAAATACCAAAAGATAAAATTGCTTTTATATCAATTAAGTCCAAAATAAAGTTTAAGGGATTAGTCAATGTGTCTGGTTTTCATGTTGATCCAGATTTTGAAGGAAAATTACTCTTTAGTGTTTATAATGCTGGCCAGCTACAATTGTTTTAAAAAGAGGTGAAAACTATTTTCCAATGTGGTTAGCAGAATTGACAGAGAAGCAAACCTACAAGGGCACACATACCAACCAATACTCAATACCATTAAATCCAATTGAGGCACTAAGTCAGGGAGAATTAAACTCGCCTCAGGTTTTGATGAAAGAGATTAATCATTCAAATTCTAGGATTGCAAGCTTAGAGAAAGACAATAAAGCCAATAATTATATTGCGATAACTGCACTTGGTTTTATCCTTGCTCTTGTACTAAAACTCGCTTTTGACTTTTATGCCTTGGATAAGGGGTGGAATAAGGCAATTGAATATAACGAGAAGCAAGTTGTATATGATTCTATAGTAAATCAAAGACTCTTAGAAAAGAAGCAATTAATACAAGAGATAGAAATTTTGACTAAAGAAAAAGATAGTCTGGCTAAAAAATAAGAAAGATGAAAGAAACAATGTTTTTTGACTCATGTTTTCCTGAATATGAGCAACTGCCGCGAAGTTTTATAATTGACTTCGACACGATTTATAGAGGATGCAAGATTTTAACAAAAATCACGTATGGAAACCAACAGGTTGGAGATTTTATTGATGATAATTCACGTGAAAAAGACAATTATCGTTTCCATGATGTTTTTCATTACTCTTTTGCAGCAGTTTTGGGATGGTCACCCTGCTCTAGGTCTATGATGAAAAGAAAGAGGAAGAGCAATCCTGATATTGACGATTTTGAGGATGGAGCACGTGCAATAATAACAGAGGAAGCAATTTCACTTATGATTTTTAACTACGCTAAAAAGAGAAATCTCTTGGCTGGAGATAATTGTATTGATTCTAAATCACTTGAGTTTATCAAAGACTTTACTTCGCCCTTTGAAGTATCTGTTTGTACTGAACAAGATTGGGAAAAGGCTATCTTTCTCGGATATTCATTGTTTAGAAGTCTTGTTGAAAATAATGGAGGTAGAATAAGTTTTGATATGATTAATAAAACTGGTACATTCTCATCTAATTAGCATTTGAAACTAATTTAAATAATGATAGTTAGTATCGGTTGTGACATTGTAGACCACAATATCACTTCCAAATTGGACTGGTGCAACGACACTCATTTACTAAATAGAATATTTTCTAAACTAGAAGTTAGTTTATGTCCAAAGAACAATGCGAAAAAGTATTATTTAGGAAGATTTGCAATTAAAGAAGCTATTCTAAAATGCCTTGGTACTGGCATCAAAGATGACATCTCATTAAAAGAAATCGAACTTTCTAAATCCGATTATGGCGGTGTAAGAGTAAACTTAAAAGGTAAAGTTAGAGTAATTGAAAATCAACTCAAAATTACCAATTGGCATATTTCCCTTTCTCACTCCGGCGACTTGTCTATAGCATTTGTTGTAGCAGAAAGTAAGTGATTTTTGGGTTTAAAGTTAATTTTCCTAGATATTCACAAATGAAAATCACTATTTTTAACTTCTACTGCCCCTATTAAAAGCTACTAAATTATAAAGCTGTCACATTCGGTTACAAACACGAATGCCATAAAGTTCCTCAAGTTCCTGAGTAATGAGATTGGTAGTAGCGTGGGTTTTAATTTTCTTTTCTATACGCAAGTTTGTCATATTTGACATTCTATTATTGATAATCAACCACTTATAAATCTATCCACTACAACAAAGCCCTCTTAGTTGAACTGTTTTAATCGGTTCATCAGGAAAAATTATTTGGTCAAGATATCCTTTCTACAAAAGGAGATTGCAGCCTTATTTTGTTTTGATTTTGGGGATATTGATTTTTGTTTGTATATGCATATAGTAAAATTTGCAGAGGCTAAGATAATAAAACCCTAAACCTGCAAAATATATATCCACTACGAGGGGTCTTTCAAAACAAAATTACATATAGGGTATTTAAATCTCTTCATGAATATAAATGTGACAATAGAAAGAATTGACAGTTGTAAATTAATTCAATAAAATGACAAGAAAATTTTTTATGAAAGAAAAAAATGCCCTTTTGAAAAACTTGCGTATAAACAGGTCACAACGAGATAACAGAATTTTCCCAATCACATTACAGTCTTTACCATAATGCCTTCCAATAGGTTCAACACCTAAATCCTCCAAACAGAAAAACTGAGTGTTGCCTTAATCCTCAATGGTTTTATACCTAAGATGGTTAAAACCAAAGACAATCTTGCGAGTAGGTAGTACAACTTCATAAGGTTTTCGGTGTAGTACCAAGTGCTTTAATAATCTAATCAAAGAGGTTTTTCTACACTGTGATAAATTATATTCAATACAATTTAAAACTAGAGTTTTTTCTAATTCATCAAATTTGAAAAAGGAATTTTTGATATCAGTTCGCACAAACAATTCTCAAATGGAACTTTCTCCGATATCATGAATCAATTTCATTAGTTTTCCTGCTTTTTGATTTGCATCAATATACTCCTTATACGAATTATATGAACCCTCAATAAGCTCTTGGTATGTAATTAACCTTGTATCTGCCGCATCCATTTGTTTACGGTCTCTTTCTTCTTTTCTTGTATCATCCCATCCCTTTAGAGGTTTTCCAACTAAACATATAACCTCTATTATAGGATTTTTTTCTCCCCTAACTCTTAGAAATTTATCCAAAGTGTTTTTATATCTTTCTACCTGAGATAAAAGTGTATTAACATCCGTCTTAACGGAAGATCGCTTTAATTCAATTATTACGTGTTTACCGGAAGGTTTCTTGTATTTAATGTCAAACCTTCCCTTTTTCTCCTCCTCTGTTAGATCTGCGTCAATTTTATCAAATTCAGCCGATACTTGCTTCTCCACAATCACATTTTCAGTTGCTCTATCCCAAGAAGGGTCTAGTAACCATAAATGCTCAGAAAGAAATGATTGAAGAACTTTTTCAAGAGCATTTTCGAGAAGGACTTTACACTTAAGCTTTCCAATAATATCAAGTCTATCTTTTGTAATTTTATAATATAACGTAGCTTCAATCTCATCAAACTCTTTAAAAATCTTGAGAAAATCATCAAGGTTATCTGTCGAAATACCTTCCAAAGAACTTAGTGCGTCTTTATATCTAAAGCTTTCAAAGGCTAAAATACCATGTTGAAACAATTGCTTCTTATGTTCTTCATCTACGGTAATCTGATTGATTTTACCAAAAAGAGATTTAGCCTTTTTCCTTTGTATCTCCCCTTAATGATTTATACCATTCTTCAATAGGTTCAATTTTTAGTGCTTCTTTTTCTCCCTCTTCATTTTTAAATTCTTTTCTTTTTCTCTGTAAATGCTTTAATTCATTCTGCAAAAAATCTTTCAGTGATTCATATCTAGAATCTTCCTCTACTATATCCTGCCTACTTGATGTAGCAATGTCAGGTTTTTTAGAATCGTCTAAAAAATCAGCAGTGATTTCACCAAAAAGATATTTAATATACAGTCCTCCCTCACGAAACTCTTCAATCATATCCTCCTTCGATATCTTACCTCTCATAAGAAGAACGATCTTATTTAAATTCTCATTGCCATCCGTAAGCATAGTTGATTCTTTAACCAGCCCAAGCCAACCAGAAACTTTAAAACCACCATCTAATACGTTTGGTCTCTTTTCAACTTTTTCAACATTGGATGCCAAAGTTTCATACTTCTGAGACTCATCACCATAATACCATAAGTACTGAATTTTATGAAAATAATTTCGATCCTCTACCTTAATAGGTGTTCCATTGATTATTACTGAAAAGTTGTTGGTTTCCCCTATTACGCTGAACCTCCGGGATAGACGTTTTTTTAAACTATGCTCAGTATTTGCTATATTTTTTTTAGTTCCTGTCAGTATAATCCTTGTCCCAAAAGTCTCTTTTGTAATACCAACCATTAACTAGAATTTCTTCGGGGTTATACACATTGTTCCTTGCCTTAATATGTTTTTGAATTTTATCCGAATCTAAACGTAATCCATTCAACTCCCCATCCTTAGAACTATAGACATCAATTTTTTTAGCAATAGAAAACAAGGACAGTTTTCCAATCCCTTTTCTTCCCATTACTAGACGTCCATATTTTGGAGTTACTTCCTCTCCATTTTCTCTTTTTGCATAACCAATATTCAAATATTTATTATTTAAATCCAATAAATTCATGCCATGGCCATCATCCTCAATGATAATTTTTTCCTCAGAAGGCTGGAGAAAAATTTTTACTTCTGTAGCATCTGCGTCCCATGCATTAGCGACAACCTCAGAAAGCACCGCTGGAACATTGCTGTAAAGATTAATTCCAAGATGGTTCAGAATGTTTAAGTCAATTGTCATTTTATATTTGGCTATAATTTTGATTTTAAATATGTTCTTTTATGTGTTGAACTATTGACTTTCCTATTACCTCCCCGAGCCTTACCGGGACAGCATTCCCAATATGAGTCCCCATTCTACTTATAAAAATATCGCTTTCTTTGTCATAAAATTTATAATTCTCTGGAAATGATTGCAAAATAGACGCTTCTCTAACTGTTAATGCTCTATCTTGACTTGGATGACCGAATCTGCCAGTACCATAATTGTAGAATTGTGTTGTTATCGTAGGAGAGGGGTGATCCCACGAAATTCGACCATAGACTGATTTATAAGATTGTCCTGATGATTTTTTATGGCATTCTAGTAACAAGTCCTCACTCCAGTCTTTCCAAGTGCCATTTGGTTTCGAAGCTTTAATTCTTTTCAAATTAATATCTGATAGACTAGTAGCTCTATGTAAAGGATCAGATTTTGAAACTTCACCTGCTTTTATCTTTGGAAGATGCCCAATAGCGTCTTTAACAGTTTTATAATTTTCTTTCTTATGTGTGGCTGGTATTAACTTAATTTTTCCATGCATGGAAGCTAAAAGTACTAACCTCTTTCTTTTTTGAGCCAAACCATAATCGGGACAAAATACGTTTTGAAAAGAAACAAAGTATCCTAATTCTCTTAATCTTATTACAAAATCAGTAAAAATTTGCTTATTCGAAAGATTTGTAACATTCTCCATTGATACTATTGTTGGATTAGTTTTTTCAATAATTTTTATGAAAACATTCAATAGACCCCATCTTTCACTTTGCTCTTTATCTTTCACATTATTTGTGAGAGTAGAAAAAGGTTGGCATGGTGCACATCCCACCAAAATCTTTACATCATTATTATCCCAGAAATTATTTTTTAATTCTTGAGGGTTTACATCAGTAATATCTGAGTCTATGAACTTGCCCTTTACATTTTCTTCAAAAGCATATTTACAAGAAGAATTTGAATCCACCCCAGCTAAAACTTTAATTCCAGACTTTATTAGCCCAAAGGATAGACCCCCAATGCCACAGAACAAATCTATTGCAGATAATCTTTGGTTAGAAATTTTCAATTTATTCTGCTTTTTTAGAACTAATAATATTTTCCCAAGTTAAATGAAATTTATGGTGCGATTATATATTGCTCATAGAAGTGTCTACTACCTTTCAGTAAATAGCAGTTGAAAATAGTTTTAAACCTATAAGTTTTCCTCCATATTCATTACCCAACTAGTTTTAAAATGTCTAAAACCCTAAACACATTAAAATAAAACCCTCATTTTGTCGTTATAGATATTCCCTTGTGGTGAAGAATTGGTTTCATGAAAATTTAAAGAAGGAAAATGGGAACTAATATCTACTCATCAAATAGTCCTTAAGTTGATCAAAAGATGAAATAGAAGTTGAACTATTATTCCTATTACTTAATGTTCGTGATAATCGGATGGGCATAGGTATTTGTGTGTCAATTTCCTTTTCCACTACTTCTCGAAATTTGATAGGATGTGCAGTTTCTAAAAAGATACCCCTAAAATGAGTTGTGAAGCTATACTGATTTAAAAATTGCTTTAAACCTAAATAACCCACAGCACCATGCGGATCCGCTATATAGCGGTATTGATGATACAATTCTTGGATTGCACCTCTAGTCTGATGATCATCATACCAATATCCAGAAAGATCACGCTTTAATTGTTGAAATACCTTGTGAGAATCACCATAGATACTGTAGAGTTCTTTGATTCGAACAAAATTGCTCGGGTCACCAACATCCATAGCATTAGAGATCGTCTGTTTGGAAGGAATAATAGGTTGATATTCACCGGTATTAAGATAATTAATTACCGAATTATTTATGTTGCAACTAGCAATAAAATGATCAATTGGAAGGCCCATTTTCATAGCCAGAATCCCCGCACAAAGATTCCCGAAATTTCCACTAGGAACAGAGCATACTATTGGATGTTTACTCAGAGGAAGTTGCTTATAAGCAATAAAATAGTAGATTACCTGTGGTAACCACCTGGCTATGTTAATCGAATTTGCTGAAGTTAAAGCAAGCCTCTCTTTGATCTCAATATCAACAAACGACCTTTTTACAAATTCCTGACAATTATCAAAAGTACCCTCAATTTCAAGAGTTTTGATATTTCCACCCAGAGAAGTCATCTGGGCTTTTTGAATTGAACTAACTTTTCCTTTCGGATATAAGATAACTACATCAATGTTTTCAACATTGTAAAATCCACTAGCAACAGCACTACCAGTATCACCCGAAGTAGCTGCTAGTACAGTGATTTTTTTGTTGAGCCTCGAATTGGTTAATTTAGATAAGGTATGTGCCATAAAACGAGCACCTACATCTTTAAAAGCAAGAGTAGGACCATTAAATAGTTCAAGACAAAATAAATTAGTTTCTAAAGGAACTAAAGGAAAGTCAAAAGTCAATGTTTTATACGCAATCTGATCAACAGTCAACTCATCTAAGCAATCACCAACAAATTGTTCGATTATCAGGGATGCTATCTCATGATCATTATAGTGGGGTAGACTATCAATTACTTCTTGACTAAATGATGGAATATATTGAGGGAAATAAAGGGTTTTATCTGGAGCAATACCCTGTATAACCGCCGTAGAAAAATCTACCCAACTGCTTCGATCCCCCAAATTATAATATCTCATTGAAATCAGATTACCCTAACCCCTTGTTGATTAATGCTTGAAATATAGCAATCAAAATCTAGATCCAGAGGATCTAATGCCTTGGACATTGATTGAAGAACCGATTGGGCTGTTTTTTGTCCCTGAGATAGCGCAAATACTGCAGGACCTGAACCTGAAATACCAAAACCTAATGCTCCAGAAGAAATTGCCTCATGCTTTAAAGCATCAAATTCTGGGATAAGCATTGATCTTGTAGGCTCAATGACAAAATCCTGTAAACTCCTTGATAATAATCTATAATCTTGGGTGTATAATGCACTCACTAATGCACCAACATTAGCCCATTGTCTAACAGCATCGCGAAGCAAAACCTCCTTTTTTAAAATAGCACGTGCATAAGAAGTCTTTAATTCAATTTTGGGATGAACCACAGAAACAATCAAATCTTCTGGACTCGGTAATTCAATGATATCAATTTCATCAATTGAACGAACCAATGTAAAACCTCCCAAGATCACCGGTGCTAGGTTATCGGCATGACGCTCCCCTGAGGCCAAAGATTCACCTTCAAGAGCATATTTGATTAGATCTCTTCGGCTAAATGGACTTCCAAGAAGAAGATTGACAGCAAATACTGCCCCACAAGCGCTCGCGGCACTACTCCCAAGACCACTGCCAGGTTTGATTCCCTTTTCAATTTCTATTTCAAATCCAGTAGAAGTAGGGTAATCCCTAAGCAAGGCTTCCACAGCAACACTAGCTACATTTTGCTTTGGATTTACAGGAACTCTGAACCCTGAGACAGAGGCGATGTGCACTCCCGGGGTGTTTGATTTAGAAACTATAATTTTATCTCCAACATGATCAAGACAGAAGCCCAAAACATCAAACCCGCAAGTAACATTGGCTACGCTAGCTGGGGAAAAAACTACTATTGAGTCCATAGAGAAATCATCTTTTACCGATACGGATAATGTCGGCAAATACTCCGGCAGCAGTTACATCTGCACCAGCACCAGCACCTTTGACAATCAAAGGCTGAGGAAAGTATCGCTTGGTATAAAAGAGAATAATGTTGTCACTACCTTCTAAGTTATAGAAATCATGATCCGATGGTATTTGCTGAACTCCAACCGAAGCTTTGCCATCAACCAATTGGGCAATGTATTTCAACCTACAATTATTGACAATTGCCTGGTTGAGCATTTTTTGAAAATAAGGTTCATTTTCCCTCAAAGAATTAAAAAGTTCTTCTTTAGAAGAGGATTCTAAACACTGCCTTGGAAGAAAATCGTCATTTTCAATATCTTGAAACTCCAAATGAAACCCGCTCTCCCTTGCCAGTATGAGTATTTTTCTAGCCACATCAAGTCCACATAAATCAATTTTTGGATCTGGTTCGGTGAACCCAGCCTTCTGGGCTTTGAGCACAACATCATGAAAAGTGGCACCCTTTTTAAAATTATTGAAGATGAAATTTAGACTTCCCGATAATACAGCTTGAATCTTAATGATTTTATCACCTGATGCCACCAAATTATTTAAGGTATCAATGATAGGAAGGCTAGCACCAACATTAGTTTCGAATAAAAATGGAGCTCCAAATTTCAGTGAAATCCTTTTTAGATTAAGGTAGTTTTCTAAGGTATCGGCGCAAGCAATTTTGTTGCAAGTAACTACACCTACATTTTTGCTGAGATAGGATTCATATTCTGATGCTATTTCAGCACTAGCGGTATTGTCGACAAAGATGCTGTTTCTCAAATTCAACCTCAATATGTGATCAATGAATTTCTTTCGTTGAGCAACAACATCACTATTTGCCAATTTCGTTTGCCAATTTGAAAGATCAATCGGCTCTTCACTGAGAATCATCTTTCGGGAATTTGAAATTCCCATGACTCGAACTTTTAGTCTCAAGTATTTTGATAAGTAAGCTCTTTGATTATGAAGCTGACCGAGAAAACTGCCACCTACATTACCTACACCGGTAATAAAAAGATGGAGTTCTTTAACCTGCTCTTCAAAAAAGTTTTCGTGTAATGTATTTAGTGCTTTTTGAGTGTTAATACTATCTATTACAATAGATATATTTCTTTCTGATGATCCTTGAGCAATAGCTCTGATATTTATATTGTTTGCTCCAAGAGCACTAAATAGTTTTCCGCTTATCCCTTGATGGTCCTTCATTCTGTCTCCCACCACAGCTATATTAGCCATTTCCAACTCTATTAGTGCTGGCTGGATTTTTTTTAATCTTATTTCAAAAGCAAATTCTTTATCAATAATTTCTTTAGCCTCACTGGCATCTTTTTGCTGAACGGCCAAGCAAACTGAATATTCTGATGAGGCCTGGGTGATTAGAATAACATTAATGTGACTTTCTGAAAGGCATTCAAAAAGCCTTTTAATGATTCCTGAAACACCAACCATACCAGTCCCCTCGATGTTGATCAAAGCAACTTTATCGATATGACTAATTCCTTTGACAACTTGATCGCCATATTCAGCTTGATTTGATTGGCTACTGATAAATGATCCCTTATCTTCTGGAGAAAATGTATTCTTGATATAAAGTGGAATCTTTTTTTCTACAAGTGGTTGAATGGTTGGAGGGTAAATAACTTTTGCCCCGAAATGAGAAAGTTCCATTGCCTCGTGATAGGATAAGGAACGTATTGGCAGAGCGCCAGAAACTAGTTTTGGATTTGCAGTATAAATCCCGCTGACATCCGTCCAAATTTCTAAGAAGTCCACTTCCAAAAAACTAGCTAGTAAAGAAGCCGTAAAGTCTGAACCACCTCTACCAATTGTAGTGGTCTGACCTTCATGGTTAGAAGCAATAAATCCTGGTACAATGGTACATTCCTTGATATTTTCTTTAAAAAAACTCTTTACGATAGGTTTGCTCTTTTGTTTGTCTATTATATTTTTACCTTCAACTTGTTGTGTAAAAAGAAGTTGGCGAGTATCTTTAAATTGAACATTGAGCCCATTATTTTCCAGATAAGAAGTTACTATTGATGAAGAAAGAATTTCACCATAGCTGACTATCCGAGAGTAAATTTTAGGTGTTTTTACTCGTAAATTATACACGGCCTCAAGAGCTTTTTCAAGTTCATTGATTCTACTCTTAACAAAACTGATGGAATATCCTTGTTTTTTTAAGGGAATATACTGCTTGATATATCCCATATGTAAATCCTCAATATTTTTAAGACTGTCGTAAAAAGAATTATCACCTGAAAATGCTTGCTCTAAGATATTTTCTAAGCTGTCAGTAATTCCCGCAAAAGCAGAAACCACTATAATACACTTCTCGGGTCTTTTATCTATGATGATGTCTTTAAGGCGAACCAGTCCGTTTTTACCAGCTAAAGAACTTCCTCCAAATTTTAATACCCTCACAATTTTATTATTTAATGCGGAATGTCAAAAACGATTGGCAAAATTAAAACAATAGATTAAGCTCTAAATGAATTAAATTCAAAAGAGTTCATATTGGTCAACCCTCCACTAAATAGCGTTATAATTTGCTTGAAGTAAAGAGAAAACCTAATGTTGGTAGAGAATACAGGAAAAAAAGTTCTTTCCTTAAAGTATTATAAATCAAAGATGGGGTTCAATTTCAGGTTCTTGAACTGTAATATCAAGTTTATCAGATTTTTTATCCCATGAAACAATTAAATTGTCGCCTTCCTTAATATTGTCGCTAACGATTTTTTCGGCAACTAAGTCTTCAATATGTCTTTGAATTGTTCTTTGAAGTGGTCTTGCTCCATATTTTTCATCATAACCCTCTCTTGTGATAAAATCAATCACAGAGTGATCAATTTCAAAATTATAATTTAGTTTTTCCAATCGCTTCAATAGTTCGTTAATCTCTATTTCAACTATCTTACCTATATCCTCTCTGTTGAGCTTATTGAAGATTACTATATCATCAACTCTGTTTAAAAACTCTGGAGAGAATGTTTTCTTGAGTTCAGAATTGATAATCCTCTTTTCGTGTGATTCGTTTTGTGATTTTCTTGTTGAGGTATCAAAACCAACCCCTGACCCGAAATCCTTAATTTTTCTCGTACCGATATTTGAGGTCATGATGATGATCGTATTCTGAAAGTTTACTTTTCTTCCGACGCTGTCAGTCATAAACCCATCATCCAAAACTTGCAAGAGGATATTAAAAATATCTGGATGGGCCTTTTCAATTTCATCCAATAAGACTACGCTGTATGGTCTTCTTCTAACTTTTTCACTTACTTGACCACCCTCTGAATAACCAACATAACCGGGAGGGGCTCCGACTAGTCTTGAGACGGAAAATTTTTCCATAAATTCACTCATATCAACCCGGACTAAATTTTCAGATGAATCAAAAATTTCAGAAGCTAGCACTTTTGCTAATTGGGTTTTTCCAACACCAGTTTGTCCAAGAAAAATAAATGACCCTATGGGTTTTTTCGGATTTTTTAAGCCTGCTCTATTTCGTTGAATTGCTCTGACTACCTTTCTAACAGCTTCATCCTGCCCGATAATTTTCTTCTGAATAGTCGAAAACAAGTTTGAAAGTTTTGTTTTTTCATCAACTACAATTTTGCTAACAGGAATATTGGTCATCATACCAACTACCTCAGCGATTTCGATATCGGTAACCAGTGGTTTATCTTCATTAGAACTTTCATTCCATCTTAATTGCGCCTCATCAAGACTTTTTTGGGCCTCGGCTTCGTCATCACGTAATTTAGCGGCTGCTTCAAATTGTTGTTCCGAAACAACAGATTCTTTGGCTGATTTTATTTCACCGAGTTTTCTTTCCAATGCGAGTATTTCGGAAGGTACTTTGATGTTGGTTATATGGACTTTGGAACCTGCCTCATCAAGAGCATCAATTGCCTTGTCTGGCATGCTTCTTTCAGTCATATATCGAATTGTGAGTTCAACACATGCTTCTAAAGCTTTATCAGTGTAAGTAACATTATGATGATCTTCGTAGTGCGGTTTTATTTGTTTAAGAATCTCCAGGGTTTCTTTGTCAGATGGTTCTTCAACCAAAATTTTTTGAAAACGCCTCTCCAATGCACCATCACGTTCAATGTGTTGTCTATATTCGTCAATTGTTGTAGCTCCTATACACTGCAATCGACCTCGAGAAAGTGCGGGCTTAAACATATTGGAAGCATCTAAACTTCCTGCAGCACCGCCGGCTCCGACGATAGTATGAACTTCATCAATAAATAAAATAATATCTTTCTGGTTTTCGAGTTCGTTCATCAATGCTTTCATTCGCTCTTCGAATTGACCTCGATACTTTGTCCCTGCGACTAGTCCTGCGATATCAACAGAAATAATTCTTTTGTTGAATAAAATTCGGGAAACTTGCTTGTTGACAATTCTTAGAGCTAAACCTTCTACAATTGCCGACTTGCCTACTCCGGGCTCTCCAATTAATAGGGGATTGTTTTTCTTACGCCTGCTTAGAATTTGTGATAATCGAGCGATTTCTCTATCTCTTCCTACTACTGGGTCTAACTGATTACTTCGGGCCAAATCGGTGATGTCTCGTCCAAAATTGTCTATAACGGGAGTTTTACTCTCGTTGTCTTTTGTTGATTTTGAGGATTCTTTTTTGATGTCAAACAGGGGATTATTTCTTCGTGATCTAGGCGATTTTTTTTCACTTGAAGAAATTTCTATTCGTGGCATTCTGTATTTCTTTTTTTCCTCAGTTTTTTCACCCGAGAGACTATCTTTTACTTTCCCGTAGGTAATGCCTAATTTGGCAAAAGCCTTGGTGGTTGGATCGTTTTGATTTCTTAAAATACAGAGCAGTAGATGTCCTGAATTGATGTAATCACTATTGCTGTATTTCGCCTCAGAGTAACACTCATTCAAGGCCCGTTCTGCTTGTTTGGTTAATCCTGTACTTTGAGGCTTCTCGTCATTTATAAATATTTGTAGATTGATACTTTCAATTTTCGATTTCAAATGATCCAAGTTGATATTTAGTTCCTTAAAAACATTTATGGCCTTATTATTTCCATCTCTTAGGATACCTAGAACCAGATGTTCTGTACCGATGAGGTCATTTCCTAGTCGATTCGCTTCTTCTTTGCTAAATCCTAAGACTTTTTTTATTTCCGGTTCAAACTTTTTGTCCATTTCTAATTATTAAGTCAAAAGTAGTTATTTGAATATAAATATATAATATCTGATGTTGTTAATGATTAGAATGTCAAATTCTCAACAACAGTATTCAAATCGTTACTGCTTTCTTTTTATTACTAAATAGCACTTTTATAATTGAACACATTTGTTTTTAATCAATTTTTTAAAATCTTCTAGTTATGGATTTAGATTATCTAAAAATAGGGTAGTATAGTGTGGATTTCTGTAATTTGTGCCACCTTAAAATGAAGGGTTCAGTAAAGATACTTTCAAGATGAATTATTGATGAATAACGGAGAAAAGCTTATACCAGCGAGTATAGATTCAGAAATGAAATCGGCATACATTGATTATTCAATGTCCGTAATAGTTTCCAGGGCACTCCCAGATGTACGAGATGGACTAAAACCGGTGCACAGAAGGGTACTTTATGGTATGCATGAATTAGGGGTACGATCTAATACGGCTTATAAAAAATCAGCTAGAATTGTTGGGGAGGTATTGGGTAAATATCATCCACATGGGGACAATTCTATATATGATACGATGGTTCGGATGGCTCAAGATTGGAACCTCCGGTATCTTTTGGTAGATGGTCAGGGAAATTATGGGTCGGTTGATGGTGATGCTCCTGCGGCTATGAGGTACACCGAGGCACGTATGCACAAAATTTCAGAATCCTTACTTTCTGATATCGAAAAAGAGACGGTAGATTTTCGCTTAAATTTTGATGATTCGTTAACTGAGCCGCAGGTATTACCTTCTAAGGTGCCTAACCTTTTAATCAATGGTTCATCAGGTATCGCTGTTGGTATGGCCACCAATATGGCTCCTCATAATCTAAACGAGGTAGTAGACGCAACTATTGCATTTATTGAGAATAATGATATTTCCATTGATTCTTTGATGGAGTATATCAAGGCTCCAGACTTTCCCACAGCCGGAATAATATATGGGTACAAGGGTGTGCATGATGCCTTTCATACTGGGAGGGGTAAAATTGTTACACGAGCTAAAATTGTTGAACAAGAGGTTCAGGACAAGCAATGCTTTGTGGTGACTGAATTGCCTTATCAGGTCAATAAGGCAGATTTAGTGGCCAAAACTGGAAGCCTAATCAATGAGAAGAAGATAGAAGGTATAAGTCTTATCCGTGACGAATCAGATAGGCAGGGGATTCGGATTGTTTATTTTTTGAAAAAAGGTTTTAGTCCTAGTGTGGTATTAAACAATCTTTACAAGAAAACTGGCCTCCAATCGTCTTTTAGTATTAACAACATTGCGCTTGTTGGTGGACGTCCAAAGTTGTTGAATCTAAAGGACATTATTCTTCATTTTGTTGATCATAGGCATGAGGTTATTGTTCGTCGCCACGAGTATGAGCTCAAAAAGGCTCAGCAGCGGGCACATATCTTAGAGGGACTAATTATTGCGAGTGATCATATTGATCAGGTAATTCAATTGATAAAAAAATCATCTAATCCGGATGAGGCTAGGCAAGCATTGATAGTTACATTTGACTTAAGTGAAGACCAGGCAAAAGCAATCGTGGAAATGCGATTGCGACAATTAACTGGACTGGAACAATCAAAATTGAGAATTGAACATGAAGAGTTAATTCAAAAAATAATAAAGTACAAGGAAATTTTATCGAGTAGAGATTTGCGGATGCAGATAGTAAAGGAGGAATTAATCCAGGTAAAAGAGGACTTTGGTGATGATCGTCGAACCAAAATAGACTTTAAGGGTGGAGACTTTCGTATTGAGGACATGATTCCAGATGAGCGAGTGGTTATTACTGTTTCAAATGCCGGATATATAAAAAGAACCTTATTAGACAATTATCGAACCCAGAAAAGAGGTGGTAAAGGACAAAAGGCTTCTAATACTCGGACTGAGGACTTTTTAGAAAAAATCTACATAGCTACTATGCATCAATACCTGATGTTTTTTACAGATTTAGGGAGGTGTTATTGGTTGCGAGTGTATCAATTACCGGAAGGGTCGAGAACTTCGAAGGGCAGGCCTATTCAAAACATGATTAGATTACAAAATGAAGAAAAGGTAAAATCAATCATTTGTGCAGGAAATTTAAAGGACCCTGATTATATAGAAAATCACTATGTAGCAATGGTGACTAAAAAGGGGATAATTAAAAAGACACTATTAAAGAATCTATCCAATATAAGAACTAAGGGAGTAATTGCCCTAAGGATAAGACAAGATGACGAGTTGTTAGTAGCAAAATTAACAGATGGAAATTCGCAGATCCTTATGGGCAAAAAATCTGGACGTGTCGTTCGTTTTGATGAATCTAAAGTTCGGCCATCATCTAGATATAGCAGTGGTGTTAAAGGAATCAAGCTAGAGGATGAGTCAGATTGTGTTGTTGGAATAGTATCGGTTTCTGATGAAAATAAGGATTTATTGGTTGTGTCAGAAAACGGTTATGGAAAGCGGTCTGCCATTAAGGATTATCGTCTGACTAATCGTGGAGCAAAAGGAGTAATCTCTTTAAAAATTACAGAGAAAACCGGAGGTCTCATTGCTATTGTAGGGGTTAATCAATTAGACGAATTAATGATTATTAATCATTCTGGTATTGCTATAAGAACTTCCTTAGAATCAATTCGGGTAATGGGTAGAAGTACTCAAGGGGTCAGAATAATTAATCTCAATGAGTTTGATAGGATCGCTTCTGTAACTAAAATTGAGCAAGAATTAGCAGAAAATAAAGATCTCTAATGGTTAATTCCTGTTGATTCATTAATTTTAGGAAATATTTAAATCTAATGTTCTACTTATGAAAAACTTATTTTTTATTTTTATATTGTTTTATTTATCTATCGTATCAGTAAATGCTCAGAAACGCGAGTTAAGGACTGCCAACAAGATGTTTGAGCGCGGTGAACTTCAGCAGGTCAAAGAATACTTGGCTGAAAATGCATCTGCTTTTGAATCAGCAGATGACAAAATACTCAACGATTTAGCGTTATTGAATGGGAAAATAGCTCGACTTGACCGGAACTATTCAAAAGCATTAGAGATTATAAAAAACTTGGAGTCCATAGAATCCTATTCAGATCAAATTAGGGTAATGCAGGATTCATTAGTTAATGATCTAGTCAATGATGCTATTTCGGCGAATGAAGATGAAAATTACGCAGAAGCTGCTGAAAAGTTATATATGAGTTACTCGGTACGCCCAGATCAATTACAAGATTACCTCTACTTTGCAGCCTCTAGTGCTATCACTGCTCGTGATACCTTAACTGCGTTGCAGTACTATAAGGAGCTGAAGGAAATGAAATATGAGGGTATTGAAACCTTATATTTTGTTACTGATAAAAGCACTGGCGAGGAAAAGGAGGTTACGGCTTCAGAGTATGAGATATTCCAAAAATCTGATGATTATGAAAATTTCCGTACTGAGGAAACTGAATCTAAGTATTTTGAAATTGTAAAGAACATTGGCATTCTATATCAACAATTGGGGGAATCTGAAAAGGCCCTTGCAGTTATTCAAGAGGCTAGAAAGGAAAATCCGGAGGACTTGGAATTAATACTTACAGAGGGTAATATATATATTCAATTAGATGAAAAGGAAAAATTTCTTGAATTGACTGAAAAGGCTGCTGAGAAAGATCCTGATAATGCGATTATCTTCTTCAATTTAGGGGTTGTATCTATGGATTTAGGAGAAAAGGACAGAGCCCGATCGTACTATGAAAAATCGATTGAATTAGATCCTTCATATATGAATTCTTATCTAAATCTGACCAATCTCATTTTAGAAGAAGATGTTGAAATCGTTAATAGTATGAATGATTTAGGCACATCTAAGGCAGAAAATGAGGAGTATGAAAAACTAAAATTAGAACGTGAGCAATTGTATCTCCAGTGCATTCCACTTTTGAATAAGGCTTTGGAGATTGAGAAAAATTGTGGGGTTATAAGAACTCTCCAGAATATATATACTGTTCTTTCTGATTACCCTGATGAATTTAGGAAATACAAAGAAATGTATGAATCTGAATGTCTGACTCCAGATACAGAGTAGATAATTTTCTCAACATTTAGATCATTTCATTTGGCTATTCAATTTGCTTAAAGGTTATTTTTGCAGACTTATTTAGGAGAGGTGCCAGAGTGGTAATGGAGCAGATTGCTAATCTGTAGTCGTGTAAGCGGCTCCAGGGTTCGAATCCCTGTCTCTCCGCAAGTTCAAATTAGGTGGTCCTTTAAATCATTGCTATAATGTAATAGATAGGGAGGTTTTGGGGTTGTCGATTTCACATGGACGCGTAGCTCAGCTGGATAGAGCATCTGCCTTCTAAGCAGACGGTCATAGGTTCGAATCCTATCGCGTTCACTTGGGAGGGCAAATTATTTTTTGTCATTCATTAACCGATTGACTTTTCTTTATACCCGATAATATCTTGTAGTGGTGACATCATTGGATGGGCAAAACATCCAAGTTGAGGTCAATTTAAATTAAGTCCATTCTGATAATCAAAACATCACTAATTTTGCATCGGAGAAATGGCAGAGCGGTCGAATGCGGCGGTCTTGAAAACCGTTGAGGGTCACACCTCCGGGGGTTCGAATCCCTCTTTCTCCGCGTATTGAGTTTGAATTCAATAAAACACTATAAATAAAAGGCTTTGAGTGTTGTGTTAAGTGCTTAGAATTCGCTAGCAGTAGTTTGACTATTTTATGTGGTATCATGATTGAAATCTTTAGAATCCATAAAAAATATTTGTAGAATGCTACATAGTTTTAGGCATAACCAATATGAAATGACTTATAATAAGCCAACTAATTACTTCCCCAGAGTATTGATTTGAATAATTTGATAAAATCCCAAAACCTATATGTACAGATTTCTATCGGATTTTATTTAATGGATGGGAGATACTCTAAGTAAAAGTGATCTAAGAAGTTATGCAAATGTTTTAACACCTGCAAACTTTAAAAAAATTCTTCGGAAAAAGGATTATTCTTTTGAATATTATCGTTCTAATGGTCATATCAGAGGTAAAGACTTTTCTACTTGTCATGAAGCTATTAATCATTTTTATGAATCTCTTTTGTCAAATTATAAAAACGAATATGTTTATAAAAACATCTTAATTCACGAGTTACTCTTAAAAAGTTATAAACTAGAGGATACGATAGTATTAAATGAGTTTAGGATTGGTGGTTCCATAGCTGATTTAGTTCTTTTGAATGGTGAAGCAATAGTTTATGAAATAAAGACAGAATTCGATAGCTTAAATAGATTGGATAAGCAGATTCAAAATTATTTTCAATTTGCAGATAAAGTTTATGTAGTTTCTTGTTCCAGATATATTCCTAACCTAGTAAAGAGGTACTCTGATACTAATCTTGGTATAATTGAGTTGACTCAGAGAAATGCTTTAAAGAAAGTCAAAAAAGCTTCAAGAAATAATTCATCATTTAGTCATGAAGTATTATTTAAAACCTTAAGGAAAAAAGAGTATATAGACTTGATTGAATGTTATTTTGGGTACATCCCAAATGTCCCCAATACCAAAATATTTAGAGAATGTTTTCGTTTATCAAAGGAAATAGAGATTATACGTTTTCAAAAAATGGTTATCAACAAATTAAAAAAACATAGAAATCTCTCCGAACCAAAATACTTTCAGGATGGACAAATCCCTGATCCACTTACGTATATTTACTATAATTTAAACTTGTCTGATAAGGAGTTTCAAGTTTTAGATTCTTTTTTAAAAAAACAGTGTATTTTCCATATTTAAGGGGTAAGCAATTTGAATTAATTGCCATCCGAGAGCTTTGTGATAAATTCTCTGATGAATTTCAGAAAAAGATTTCACCGGTAATTGAACCGGTGAAGACATCTTCAACTTTAAAATCAACTTTAAAAGAGTTATCCTTAAAAGGAGTAAATTTTAGTATAATTATTAACCCTTTTGTTGGAGATCTAAAACACAGGTATCAAGATATTATTGATATTTTAGAAGACTATATTCCTGAATATGAGAACTATCAAATAGCGATTATTTTGGATCCAAACCCAGAACAATCATTATCTGACATAATTCAATGTATTGGCAGCTCAGATTTGAAATACAAGGGAATTTCACTTATCCATAAAGTTGATTTTCCTAAAAGACTGATAGATGTAGTAATGTCTAGTTTAAATGTCATTTATAATTTCATTTACTTTTCAAGAACTACCAGAAGATATAATCAAGAGTTTGATTTAAAAACAACAGTCTCTCTTGACGATTATTTCAAATACGAAAAGAGGAGTGTTGATTATTCGGATGAAGAAAGTATCTTCTCAGAAGAATATAGGTATTATAAAGAAGACGGATTCGCAGGTTTTTCTGATTTCCTAACAATTGGTGATGTGTATTCAGAATCTGGATTTTTACCAAGGGCCGTTGTTATACACTTGTCATTTGTTGATAAAGAACAAAAATTTAAAGTAAGACATTTTGTTTCTGATTCAAATGAAGATATCTCTGATGTCGCTGGAAAGTTTTCTGTAGCAGTTAGCAAGCTTGTAAAATGGTGCGATTCAAATGCTATAAATACTGAAGCAGTGAAAATTTTTACAGAGTTGCATAATACAGGAAAATTTCCAGGTTTAGGAACTATCAAGAAACTTTCAATTATGAACCACATTGAGGTGGTGATTAAACACATCAAATTATGAATTGCTGTGCTAATTGTTTTAACAGCGATTATTTAAAAGTATTATTGAGGCAAAAAATGAATTTGGTGATTGTGAATTTTGCAATTTTATTAGTGTTCCGATATCTACTTCAGCTGAATTAATCAACTTTATTAAAGACATATTTTCTCTTTATACTATTGATGATAATTCTTCATTGGATATAATTAAATCAGTTAGCAAGGATTTCAACCTAATAAGTAAATCAGTTGAAAACCCTAGATCGACAGTGTACCAAAATCTGTGTAAATAGGTAAAAGTGGGTTGCCAGATATTGGTTTCAGAGATGAGAAAAAAATTGAATATTCTTTTGTTTCTTTTTACGTTGGATTTTTCAGCGATTAATCCTTATATATACGCGTACCTAAAGTTTTCCAACAAGCATTGATTCTTGTCCAAAACAATTCCAATGCTGGTCAAATAGTTCGGCATTTGTTTTATCCTCAACTCGTATGGGCTCTGCAGAAGTGCAACTCCTACCCAGCCGTCTGATTACTTGAGACGAAACAAGACCTGCTTTTAAGCAGGTTTTTTATTTATGCCTGATAGTAATAGAGCAATGAGGGTTTTAAGAACTAGGAGTAGAAGTTCTGTTGGATTTCTTTTTTTGCATAGGCCACAGACCAACTCTCTTTGGCGGCAAATGGGGAATGGTAAAGAAAATCGTGCAATAAATCTTTGAACGATCGTCTAATCCTTATTCTACGTTTTTAGTTTAATCGGAAATAGCTAAACCAACAATAGAGTTTCTTTCCCTTAATCTCCAAGTGGCTATCACTGAACTTATCTAATGGAACTTTAATTCATTCCATCCATAGTCTAAGCCTTCAATCCGAATGCATCCTCTCGCCAAAAAGATTATATAATTGAACATAAATCTGATCCCAGTTTCTTATCGGTTTACTCCATTTTCGGGAGATTTCCATGACCGATAGATAAATAGACTTCATCAATGCATCATTGTTGGGGAAAGACATCTTGTGATGGGTCAGTTTCCTGATTTTGCCATTGAGGTTCTCAATAGCATTGTTGGTGTAGATGATTTTCCTTATTTCCAGAGGATAGTCTAAAAAGGTAGTGAGGTGATCCCAGTTTTTCTCTCATGAACTAATCATATAGGGATATTTCTTCCCCCATTTTTCTTTCAACTTCCAAAGATTTTTAAGAGCTTCTTTTTCATTGGGGGCATTATAGATAGGTTTCATCATATCAACTACCGATTTCTTGCCTTTATAATATACTCGTCGAAGAGAATTCCTCAATTGATGAACAACACATATCTGTTGCTTAGATTCAGGGAAAACAGCCTGGATCGCACGGGTAAAGCCAGGAAGATTATCGCTAACAGTCAGTAGAATATCTTCCACTCCACGCGTCTTCAAATCCGTCAGTACCTCTTGCCAGAATGAGGCCGATTCGTTGTTGGTTATCCAAATACCCAAAACATCCTTCTGCCCTTCGGTATCAATGCCCATAACCAAATGCACCGCCACCTTAGAAGAACTTATACCATTTACACATTAAAGTTGCTCATAGAAAATTTAATGCCTAAGTTGTTTAACAGTAGAGTAAATACATAAACTTATTGAGCAATATAGTGTTCGTTATGGTATTATATGCTCACGGGAAGAAAAATGAACCGCATCCAGATAAACTACGGAATAAACCGAAGCTAATGGTCTGTTTTACCAGGCAGTAATCTTATCCCGAACTTTTTTTGTTATTCTTGATATGGATGACCTTGATAAGTTCACCTTCATCTTCTCAGCCATGAAATCCTCTATATCCGTGTTGCTCATCCCTTTGGAATATAAAGGAATCACCATGTCTTCTAAATCTGGGCTTTTATTCACCCGATTGGGTAAGATCTCCTGCCCTAAGGATCCCTTACGATCACGAGGAACTTGGATATCTAAAAGCCCAAACTTAGACTTCAGTTTCTTAGAAGTGTAACCATTACGGGCATTGTCCGAATCAGTGCGGGCACTCTTCTTGTAGGCTAAATGCTCTTCCTGTTCGGCCAGCAAAAGCATTTCGATGACTTCTTTGAAGAGACCACTCATCAAACCGGCACCTTCTGAAGTAGTTTTGACATCAGCTAAGATGCCACTGTCTTTAATAATTTTTCTAAATTTATCCATAAATGTATTTTTTTCAATAAATGTGATTAGGTAAACCACACTGAAAAAATACAAAAAATCAGGTGAGTCTTCATAGACCCACCTGATTTCTATTTACACAGTCTTTGGGACACTCCCAAATTTTTAGTACATTAGAAGCAGTAAGAAGTTATTTATGAACCGATTAAGTAAAATACTTAAACATGTAATCTGCCTTACTCTTGTATTGAGCTGTAGTTCAAAAAATGACGAATCTTATAGGATTGCTTTTTCACAATGTATCAGTAAGGACGATTGGAGAAAAGCAATGGATTATGAAATGGAGGTCGAAGCATCTTTATATTCGGATATGGACCTAACAATTTTTCAAGCTGATGGAAATGTAGAAAAACAAAAAGGGCAAGTTAGAAATATGATTCACGGTGATTATGATGTGATCATAATATCACCAATTGAACCGGAACCATTAGCACCCTTGGTCGAAGAAGCTCATGAAAAAGGAATCCCTGTTGTTATTATTGATAGAAAAATAAACTCAGAAAAATACACTGCTTTCGTCGGGGCGGATAATATGGAGGTAGGTAGAAATGCAGGGAACTACATAGCTTCTGACGCAACAGAAAAAGTAAATGTGGTGGAAATTAAAGGAAGCGGAAACTCTTTTCCTAAAATTGAGCGTAACCTTGGTTTTCATCAAGTGGTTGATCTTCAACAAAACATTAATGTGATTAATAGCTTTGACGTAGAGGAACTAGAGTATAAATTAGGTCCACTTTTAGATAACATTGGGGAAATTCCTATTCATTATATCTATGCTTTTAATGATAATATTGCTTTTGAAGCTTGGAAGATTGCAAAATCAAAAAGAGTAGAAAAGGAAATAGAATTTATTGGTGTAGATGGTTTGCACGGTGAAGACAATGGTATTGAGCTAGTACGAAATGGGATATTATCTGCAAGCATCCTTTATCCAACCGGTGGTGATGAGGCGGTCAAAACTGCTTATAAAATTATAAAAGGTGAATCTGTTGCTAAGAACAATTTATTGAATACAACAGTCATTGATTATCGTAATGCGGATATTATGAAGAATCAATTTGACAAGATACGAAAGCATCAAACTGATATAGAAAATCAGCAGAGTAACTTAAAAGCACTAGAAGAAACATTTGCAAATCAGAATGTGATATTAAAAATACTCATGGGCTTGTTAATTATTAGCTTACTCTTAGCTACTTATAGTGTTTACTCAACATATAGTCTCAAAAAGAAGAAGAGGCAGCTAGAATTGACGAATAATAAAATTACAATCCAACGAAACCAAATAGAGAAAATCGCAGACCAAATTAAGGTGACTAATGAAGCAAAGACCAATTTTTTTACCGGTTTGTCGCATGAATTTAAAACACCAATCACGTTAATTCTAAGTGCCATTGAATCCTTAAAAGATTATAATAGAAGTAGCGGTCGTAAAGAAGTTTATGAACTTGATATTATCAATAACAATTCGAAGAGACTCCTAAGACTAATTAATAATCTGCTGGATTTTAGAAAAGTGGAGGATAAGAAGTTCATTTTGAGGGTGTCAAAAACAAATATCTATCGATTTTCCAAGCAAGTGGTAAAAGATTTTGAATTCGAATCTAGAAAAAGAAATATCGAACTCAAAGTATCAACCAATAGTGAGGGTCTGGAGTTATTTATTGATAGAAACTTAATGGATAAAGTCTATTTCAATTTGTTATCTAATGCATTTAAATTTACCCCAGATAATGGAAAAATTGAAGTAAATATCAATGATATTGAGAATACAAACGATGTTAAAATACATATAAAAGATAATGGTATTGGAATTCCGATGAACGAACTTACAAAGGTATTCGACCCGTTTTTCAAAGGATCAAATAATCGTAAAAACAGCTCTGGTATTGGTTTACATTTGAGTAGACAATTCATCAACCTTCACCTTGGAAAGATGAATGTAAAATCGCACCATGGAACGGAGTTTATCATTAGTTTGTTTAAGGGAGACACCCATTTTAATGAAGATCAGATTGTATATGATAAAGAAATTGCAGATACTGAACTTATAGAATTATTGAAAGAAGATAGTTCAGTATTGGAAACTGAAAATGTAAGTGATGAACAAAATTATTTAATACTATTAATCGAAGATAATAGAGATTTATCGAACTTTCTTAGCAGAAAATTGAAGACTGAGTTTAATGTCAGAACATCGGACGGTACTGACGGGATTGATATGGCCTTTGAACATATTCCTGATTTAATACTATGCGATGTTAACTTACCTGATAAATCAGGATTCGAAATCTGTGAGATTTTAAAAGATGATCTCAGAACCTCACATATACCGGTAGTAATTCTTACAGCGTTGAGTAATAAAGAATCTTATTTGAAAGGGCTTGACGTTGGAGCAGATCTTTATTTGACGAAACCTTTTAGTTATTCAATTTTAAATCAGTCGATACGTTCAATGCTATATAATAGGGAGCGTCTACGGTACTACTACACTAGTAATATTTATTTAATTGACCAAAGCAGTTCTTTGAAAAACAAAGAGTATGAATTTATTGCACAGCTAAATGAGTATATCGAAAATAATATTGACGATACCACCTTCTCAGTTGAGGGTTTATCAGAAGCTCTCTACATGTCACGCGTGCAATTGTATCGCAAAGTTAAAAGCATGCTGGGGCTTAGTGTAAGTGATTATATCAGTAATTTCCGATTGGAGCGAGCAAAGATTATGCTAGAAAAATCTGATCAAAATATTGCTGAGATTGCCTATAAAAATGGATTTTCCTCACCAAGTTATTTCTCTACAGTATTTAAATCGAAGTATGGTGTTTCTCCCACCGCTTTTAAGAAAGCCTTTTGATGCTACCTTTATTCTAATTCCTTTTATTCTAATTCCTTTTACTTAAACCCCATTATTATGTATCATAATTGAAATATCATGATTCATGATTGAAATATATTGTTAGTAAGAGAATTTTTCTATTTACTTAAAATTCGTGTTATCAATAAGTTAAGGCTATTATTGCCGTTTATTACAATATTGATACTATTTGAAACTTCATTGAATGTTAAAAGAATCATCTATTTCTAATTTTAATGAGTCATTAAGCAAATCCTTATAGTATGAAAGGTCTCTTCCTAAATTTAATGCTTCTTCTCGGTCTAATGTCCCTGTCACTTAATTGCTCCTCGAAAAGTAAAAAAGAAGCAAAATTGCTGGCAGAGAATGCCAAGAAGGTATCCTTAGAGCAATTTAGGCCACTGTTCCATTTTACCCCTAAAGAAAAATGGATGAATGACCCTAACGGACTCGTGTATCATAACGCAGAGTATCATTTGTTTTACCAATATTATCCAGATAGTACGGTTTGGGGGCCTATGCATTGGGGGCACGCTAAAAGTAAAGACTTATTAAAATGGAAGCACCAGGATATAGCACTTTACCCTGATAGTTTAGGATATATTTTTTCAGGTAGTGCGGTAATTGATGTAAAGAATACAGCAGGATTTGGTGAGAATGCAATGGTTGCGGCATTCACATATCACGATCCTATTAAAGAAAAGGAAGGTCAAATTGATTTTCAAACACAAGGGATTGCACATAGTAATGATAACGGCAAAACATGGACAAAGTATGAAGGAAACCCAGTTATTAAAAACCCCGGAATTCGTGATTTTCGTGACCCGAAGGTGTTTTGGAATGTAGAGAAATCAAACTGGCAGATGGTTCTTGTGGCCAAAGATGAAGTGCAGTTCTATGAATCAATGGACCTTAAAAGCTGGAATAAAATCAGTGTTTTCAGATTTGATGACAATCCACCTTTAGGAGTGTGGGAATGCCCTGATATATTTAAAATGAAGGTTGAAAACACAGAGGAAGAAAAATGGGTGCTAATTGTAAGCCATGGACAAGGTGCCGCCAATGGAGGCTCTGGCACAAGATATTTTATTGGGGACTACGATGGAACAACTTTTACCACACAGCAAAAAAGTAGTCAATGGTTAGATTACGGAACGGATAACTACGCTGGTGTGACTTACAATAATACCCCAGATGGAAAACGGATATTTATAGGATGGATGAGCAACTGGGATTATGCAACAACCACTCCGACGATTCGTTGGAGAAGTGCAATGACACTGCCTCGAGAATTAACTTTAAACAAAACTGAAAACGGGTATTATGTAAAAAGTTCGTTAATAGAACAAATCGGTACTATTACCACCGATGTATCATCAGAGGTATCAGGTACTCCTGATACGCAATTCACGTACGCTGACTTACAACGGAGCTTACTCTCATACGACATCACCGATATCACACATCCATTTGAAATTAGTTTATCGAATAGTAAAGAGGAGCTCTATACAATCAGCTACGATCCCAAAAGTCGAATTTTTTCTACAGATAGATCAAAATCAGGAAATATTGATTTCAATAAAAAATTTCTTAAAAACCCAAAACAAACGATGACTATAGGTGCAAGGACTCAAATGAGTTTGACCCTTGTTTTAGACGCTTCCTCAATTGAAATATTTGTAAATGATGGGGAGTTCGTAATGACAAATCAAATTTTTCCGTCTGAACCCTATACCAAATTTCATATCAGTAAAGGCCCAAATACCAAGATGGAAAATTTTGAAATCAAAAAAATTAAACATGTAGTGCCTCAAGAATAAATGAAATTACATTTAACAAATATCATAATTTCGGTGCTTCTCTTGCTAATTGCAGGATGTAAAAGTGATGATGGTACAACGGTTCCACCAGATTATGATGGAGGAGGTGTATTACCCATTACAGAGCTATTTGAGTTTCAGTTTAATGAAAGTACTGGGACAACGACTTCCGAATCAAATACGGGAAATTCTTTTCCGATCATGGGTCGAGGGATTAATAGAATGCCTGGTGTCACGGGTAATGCATTATTTTTTGATGGTCTTTCTAATGAAATATCCGGAAGCCTCACTACTTCTGATTTACCAACCGATAGAATTATTGTTTCATTTTGGGTATCGCCAAAATCGTACCCGATTGGAACTGCCTCTATGCTTGCATTGACTCAGGAAGGATCAAGCACCGGAATGATGATAGGTATCAACAAATCCGGCCGAATGATTGTTCAGTATTTCATCAATGGTGGATTTTTCCAACAAGTGACCAATGAAGTAATACCACGTGATCAATGGAATCATATTGTTGTTGGACTCAATACAACAGATAGAAACATCAGAATCTATCTGAATAATTCGCCGGTGCGAAATTCAAATATTTCCGCAGGGTCAATTTCTTGGCCGGCGGGTAATACCCCTATTAGTATCGGTAAAAATACGATGAGTGAAATGAAGGGCATTTTTGATATCGATCACTTTTCCGGTGCTTTAGATGAAGTGAGAATATATAATGGTATGCTCAGCTCAGATGTAGTTAGCACAATACGCAGCGAATATAGTCCGCCACAAAATGTTCAATATGTAATTAACATAGATTACTCAGGGGATGCAAATAGACCTACTTATCATGCTATACCAGATTACGGTTGGGCGAATGAGTCCTACGGCCTGATCTTTCAAGATAATCAGTACCATATGTTTTACCAGAAAAATGATGTATTTCTGGGGATAGCTCAACAAAATTGGGGACATTTTACAAGTAACGATTTGATTAACTGGGATGAACAAAATGCAGTGTTGTGGCCATCACCGCAAGGATGGGATAATTTTGGATGCTGGTCGGGATCATCAATTGAACTGAATGATGGCACTCCTGCGGTAGTCTATACTGGAGTTGATGGTATTAAAGCAGGGATAGGAGTTGCTACATCTTCAGATAATTATCAAACATTAGATAAATATTCTGAAAATCCGGTGGTTCCTGTCGCACCTTCAGACGTAGATCTTGATTTTCGCGATCCATTTGTAAGGGAAAAAGATGGTCTGTACCATATGCTTGTGGGTAGTGGAAAATCTTCAGTTGGAGGTAATGTAGTATATTATAATAGCCCTGATTTTAGTAACTGGAGCTATCAGGGTATTGCATTTCAAGGAAGTATTGGATCAGGAGAAGGAGCTTTCTGGGAAGTACCAATCTTATATGAATTCCCAAATGGAAAGGAAATGTTGTTGGTGCAGAAAACACCGGACAATACTCCTTCGAGGACATTTTATTGGATTGGCCAATTTGAAAATGGAACTTTTACACCCGATTTTGCACAGGCCAAAAATCTCGAAGTTGTCAATGGGTTTTTATCGCCTACGGTAACAAAAGATACCAACGGAAATATAACCGCCATTGGAATTATACCCGATGAAGTTGCTTCTGAATTTCAAATGGAACAAGGTTGGGCCAATTTATTTAGCGTTCCGCAGGTATGGGAATTAGACGGATCAAATACAATTAACATCAAACCACACCCGAATCTTTCAAGTCTTAGAGGGAATGAAATTTCTTTTTCTGGGATTTCGCTGAAAGAAGGAGGTTCTAACTATTTAAATGATTATAGCAGTCGCCATTTTGAAATATCAACTACTATTAATACTGGAACAGCGTCACAAATTGGTTTTATTCTTGGAAAATCACCAGGAGGAGAAGAGGAGTACAAGGTATTCTATGATATGACTACACAAGAATGGGTGGTGGATGCTTCAAATTCATCACTGGATACACGAGTTCGAAGAGATATTCGAAAAGGAGGGTATTCAATAACCCCGGGGAGTACTATAGGTGTAAGAATTTTTATTGACGGCTCAGTCTTGGAGGTGTTTGTTGATGACAAAGCACATTTCACGGGACGTTTTTTTCCAACATTTACGAACGCATCTGGAGTTGATCTCTTTGTTAAAGGAGGTACGGCGACTGCAGATGTATCACTATATGAAATATCCAATTAATTTATGAGTAATTCAAAACTATATTATTGGAGTATTACCGTTGCCTTAGCAGGGTTTTTGTTTGGTTTTGACACCGTAGTAATTTCTGGTGCTGATAAAGCTTTACAAGCTCTTTGGAGTGGTCATTCTTTGTTTGGTGACTCAGATGCTTTTCACGGAATAATAGTGATGTCATCAGCCTTATGGGGAACTGTATTAGGTGCTATTTTCGGTGCATATCCAACCAACAAATGGGGAAGAAAAAATACGCTGCTTTTAATTGGAATACTATACACAGTTTCAGCATTTGGATCGGCAATGGTCAGCGACCCATACCTTTTCGCCTTTTTTAGATTTATTGGTGGAATCGGTGTTGGTGCTTCAACTATTGCAGCACCCGCCTATGTGTCTGAAATTGCTCCAGCGAAAAAAAGAGGTCAGTTGGTTGCGTTGTATCAGCTCAATATAGTATTTGGAATATTGGTTGCATTTGCTTCAAATTATTTGATTAACGCAAATATTCAATATGATTCATGGCGTTGGATGATCGGTATTGAGGGACTGCCTGCCATTATCTATACATTTATGGTTATAGGGATAACAAAAAGTCCTCGTTGGTTAATACTCAAAGGGAAAACAGCGGAAGCATCAAAAACTTTAACCACACTCAATCCAAATTCTGATGTGTCTAAAGAGATTGCAGAGATTCAGAGTGCCCAACAGGATAACTCAAGAGGTGAGTCGGTATTTACTAAAAAATATCGCATTCCATTATTACTGGTTTTTGCATTGGCTGCTTTTAACCAATTTTCTGGTATTAATGCCTTTCTATACTATTCTCCAAGAATATTTGAGTTAGCAGGACTTGAAGAAAGCGCTGCTTTGATGAGCAGTATTGGTGTAGGTGTAGTCAATTTGTTGTTTACTCTTTTAGGTATGTTCTTAATAGACAAATTAGGCAGAAAACAATTGATGTACATGGGATCTATGGGGTACATTATTTCACTCGGCCTGGTGACATATGCCTTTAGTACTGGATGGCTTGGTATGCACGTTCCTGCCTTTTTCTTTTTGTTTATAGCAGCTCACGCTATAGGTCAGGGAGCGGTAATTTGGGTATTTATATCTGAATTATTTCCAAACCATTTAAGAGCTCAAGGGCAGTCTGTAGGAAGCTCTACACATTGGGTTTTAGCAGCAATTATTCCGGCATTGCTTCCATTACTTTTTTCAAAAATTGGGCCTGCAACGGTGTTTGGCATCTTTGCTTTTATGATGATTTTACAATTGCTCTGGGTACATTTTATTATGCCGGAAACGAAAGGTATTCCTTTGGAAGAACTGAGTAGTCAATTATCTGGAGAAAAGGACTCAAAGCAAGATTTAGATTCTATTATTAAAACGAATAAATAAGTAACACCACCAAATAATTATGCAATGAAATACATTCTAACACTTAGTTTTCTGTTGACGATGTCTTATGCCTTGGCTCAGCCCATTCCTATTACCGGGACGGTAACTTCTTCTGAGGACAATAGCCCATTGCCTGGTGCTACGGTCATTGTTGAGGGAACCAAAAATGCGACAACAACAGATTTTGACGGTAAATTTCAATTAAATGTCAATAAAGGTGACTTACTTGTTGTTTCCTTTCTAAGTTACTCAACCACTAAAGTGACTGTAACCGACGAAACCGAATATAACATTGTACTTCAAGAAGATTTTAACCAACTAGACGAGGTAGTGGTTGTTGGATATACTGAAGAAAAGAAATCAGATATATCCGGCGCCATTTCCGTTGTAAAGGTTGATGAAGTTGCTCAGGAGGCAAGTCCAAACATATTAACAGCCTTACAGGGTAGGGTGCCGGGAATTCAAATTAACTCAAGCGGTGTTCCGGGTGGTAATGATTCTCAAATAGTCATCCGAGGACTTACCACCGTAAATAGTGGCTCTTCACCTCTATGGGTGATTGACGGAGTACAGACGATAAATCCGTCATCATTAAATCCAGACGAGATCGAAAGTATTCAAGTGCTAAAAGATGGTGCTTCTGCTGCCATATATGGCACTTCGGCTGCAAACGGGGTGATTGTAGTGACTACTAAAAAAGGAAAAGCTGGAATCTCAGAATTTAATTTTAAGATTGAAACCACAATCAATATATTAAGAGATGATATTAACTTATTGAACTCGCTGCAATGGGCTGATGTAAGATATCAAGCTCAGCTAGGAGCCGGAATCGCAGTACCATCGCATCCTGTTTTAGTTAATAATGGTTCTGGATTCGATATACCTCAATTTTTAGACCCTAACGGAGTTCAAACAGCTTCAGATACAGATTGGGTTGATGTTATTACAGAAAATTCTGTGTCTACAAACGTAGATTTCGGATTCAGAAAAGGAACAGAAAAATACGATGTGTATGCCGGAGTTAACTATGTAAAGGATAATGGTATTCAAGAGCATACGTATTACGATCGTATAAACGCAAGAATAAATGCCTCGGCGAAATTTTTTAATGACCGTTTAACTATAGGAGAGAATTTTCTGTATTCGAAGTTCAACGAGGTTCGAGCGAATGAATTTGAAAATGCCATATTGCAAAATCCATTGATCCCCGTTTTTACTAATAATGAAGGAATTGATTATGCAGCTCCGTTGGCAGGAGGGTTACAGGATAAACCCAATCCACTTGCCAATTTATGGGGTAATAGAGGGAACAAGCAAGTAAACGACCGAATACTTGGGAATGTATACGCCAGCTATGAAATAATTGATGGCCTGGTTTTCAATACCAAACTTAACTTTGATTATGGAACCTTTAAATTCAACACAGCTAGTCAAGCATTTTCAGTAAATGGTGCTATACCTTCAGTATTTCAAAATATTACTACTGAGGCCATGGATAATGATTATTTGGCTACAATTTTTTCGAATACCCTTACCTATGACAAAGTATTTGATAAGCACAGAATATCATTATTAGCAGGAATTGAAAATACAGATCGAGAAGATAATCTTTTGACCGATTTGACAAGAGGTGTAGATATTACAGATCCTGCAGGGTATGTCATAAGACCTGATGCCGAATTTCAAACATTGATGGGCTTAATTGAGGCACGCAAGATATCTCAATTCGGGTCAGTAAAATACATTTACGATGATAAGTACATTTTATCTGCTAGTGTAAGGAGAGATGGTTCATCGCGATTTGGGCCAAACAATAAATATGTTGTGTTTCCTGCGGTTTCAGTAGCATGGAATGCCAGCAATGAAAAGTTTATACAGGATATTGAAGCCATATCTAATCTAAAATTTAGAGCCTCGTGGGGAGTTAATGGTAATGACCTTATTGGAAATTATCTTTTTGAATCTAGCTTTATAAATAATAGTATCGGTAATGTCATCGAATTTTCTGATTATGATATAGATGGTGATGGGCAGGGTACTTTAGGTGGAATTTTACAAAGTAGGCAGGCGAACCCTGACATCCAATGGGAAGAGACCTCCCAGTTTAATGTTGGATTTGATATTGGTTTCCTGAACAATCGATTATCGCTACAGGCCGACTTTTTTGACAAAGAGACTGATAACCTGTTATTAACTCCAATTGTACTGTCTATATCAGGAGAAGCTGATCCACCCACAATTAATGCTGGTAAGGTTAGTAACACAGGATTTGAAGCAATATTAAGTTACAACAGCAAACGTACTGAGGATATTATCTATGGAATTGATTTGAATTTTGCTGCCTATGATAACAATGTAGAGAGTCTAGATACCGATTCAAATTTTCTCCTGAACAATGGGTTGGCCATTACCAGAAAAGGATCACCGATTGCATCATTCTTTGGTTTGATCGCAGACGGACTTTTTAGAACTCCCGAAGAAGTAGCGGTACATGCGCAACAACCGGGAAAAGGCTTAGGAAGAATTCGTTATCGAGATTTGAACGGAGATGGAGTTATTGATGCCGAGGACAGAACCATAATTGGAAACCCTCATCCAGATTTTATTTATGGAATCAACGCATTTGTAAGGTACAAAAAGTTTGATCTGAGCTTGTACTTTGATGGAAAGCAAGGACACGATATTTATAACTCGCAACGTAATTTGTTAGATTTTGCCTTTTTCGGGTTCAATCATGGCACCAACACACTAGACGCATGGATGCCTGAAAAAGCAAATTCGAACATCCCTGCGTTATCAACCCTAAATAATAATAATGAACTTCAACCCTCAAGCTACTTTGTTGAGGATGGGTCTTATTTCAGATTAAAGACAATCACGCTGGGATATAATTTCTCTGAGAAAATTTATCAGAAATTAGGTTTGGATGGCCTGAGATTATATGCCATTGGACAAAATCTACTTACAATCACATCTTTTACAGGCTTCGATTATGAAGTTTCAGGATTGAGTGCTAATGGTATCGGTATTGCGGGATATGGAGTACCGCATACCAGATCAATTACTTTCGGTTTAAACGCTAATTTTTAAAATGATAACAATGAAAAATAAAATCATCATATTACTATCATTAACAATGCTTTTTGGACTGAATTCGTGTGTTACGGATTCTGATTTAGATGTTACTGAAAATTTTGTGCTTTCAGAGGAAACAATAGATCCGGAGCAACTAGTAATTGCTGCGTATAGTGCAATGGATTATAGGTACAACACCGGAGAATTTAGAGACTTATGGCCATTTGACCATGCGCCTTCTAATTGGGCAACTTCCGATATTAGATCAGGAGACGCTTACAAAGGTGGAGGTGGCACCGGAGATAACCCTGGTGGAGGTATGCATCAGTTGGAAACGCATGATGTATTTCCTTCTAGTGAGAATGCGTACAACCTTTGGAGATCGATCTACTTTGCATTAAAGCGGGTAGATATTGCACTGCGTACTATTATCCAGAAGGATGCAAGTGAATTTGCCAATAAAGAAGTTCGTATTGGTGAATTAAAAGTATTGCGGGCTCACTTTTATTTTGAAGCCATGAAAAATTTTGGTTCCATCGTATGGTACGACGAAAATACACCCGTTGCAGAAATCAATACGATTCCGAACTCCTTTGATACCGCTTTTATTTGGTCGGTAATAGAGGAAGATCTGAATGATGCTATTACTCGATTATCTGATACCCAGACAGATTTGGCAAGAGCAAATAAGGTGGTGGCGCATGCTTATTTATGTAAGGCTAAAATTTTCCAGGGAAAATGGGATGAAGCAATTACCAGTGCCGACTATGTTATAAACTCAGGTCAATATGGATTGGTGGATGATATTGAAAGATTGTACTCAGAACCAGGTTATGGTAATTTTGAAAATGTATTTGCTATACAGTTTTCAATAAATGATGGATCCCAATTTGGAAATCTCAATTTTGGTGATTTATTGAATTCGCCAGATAGCCCGGGAGATGACGTAAATCATCCTTATCTAAATGGAGACGACTTTCATAAACCTTCACAAAACCTGGCTAATGCCTATAAAGTTGGAGCTAATGGTTTACCATTATTCGATACATTTAATAATACAAATGTTGATGGCGATGACTTAGTTGATCCTAGGTTAGATCATGTAATAGGTAGACCTGGAATAACCTGGAAAGATTGGACACCACAACCGCAGCAAAATGCTTGGAGTAGGGATATTCCTACCTATGGACTTTTTGTGAGGAAGAAAAATATGATCTATCCCGCTTCTGAAGGATTGGCTTCGAACCCAACAGGGTTTCCGTGGGCACAAGGTAACTTAGATTTTCCGATTATCAAGTTCAGTGATGTATTGCTTTGGAAAGCTGAAGCGACAATTGAATTAGGTAACATTGATCAAGGAATTACTTTGATTAATCAAATAAGAAATCGTGCCAAGAATACGCCTTATGTGAAAGATTTCAGTAATCCTTCTGTTGATGCGGCAAATTATTTAATAGAACCATACCCACTAGGTCTTACGCCGAGCGATGCAATTGAGGCTCTGAGATGGGAACGAAGGCTAGAGCTTGCCAATGAAGGTCATAGATTTTACGACCTAGTAAGATGGGGTATTGCTCAAAATTATATAGATGAATATGTGCAAGTAGAACAGACTAGAAGAAGCTATCTTCAAGGAGCATCGCTACAAGACCATGAACAATATTTACCTATACCACAGATTGAAATCGATGCAAGTTCTGGCATCTATCAGCAACGGTCTGGCTATTAATTAACTATATCAAGATTTAATTTTATAAAAATGAAAACCATTAAACTAAATTCAGCATTATCTAAAATACTACTTTCGCTATTCGCGTTGGTATTTATAGTAGTTGCTTGTGATGAGGACGACAACTTTCAAGATTCCGTTCCTGATTATGCAGAAGCAATTATTCGATCATTTAAAGTAGGCGATAAGTTTGCTACTATCAATCACACAACTGCAACAACTTCCATTACATTACCTGCTGGTACTAATATATCTAATGTAAAACCCCAAATCAACTTGCCAGAAGCTGCAAGCGTAACGCCTGCTTCAGGTAGTACCATTGATTTTTCACAAGGTCCGGTTACTTTTGTCGTTGAATCCTCAAATGGAGCCAAACGTACATATACAGCATATGTTGGTGCATTTGGTGCCCCTAGAATTCTTACCTTTTCAGTAGGTGAAAATCAAGGAACAATCGACGATGGCGAAGGAACTATCGCTATTGAAATTGGGAGTCAAGATGGAGATGTTACGAATTTGTCACCAACATTTACAATCGCTGTGGGAACCACGGTGGATGTAGCTTCCGGCGTATCAAGAGACTTTACCAATCCGGTAAAATATACTGTGCTATCTAACGATGGGTTTACGGCGAGAGAATATTTGGTTACTCTTACCCAACTACCAAGTCCATTTATTACAAATTTTAGAACAGGTGAAGACATTTGTAGTGTTACAGGAGTTATTGATAATGATGCTTCTACTATTGAATTAACGTTCCCTGCTGGTTCAAACCTGGCTGCGGTAACTCCTTTAATTGAAGTTACAGAAGGCTCTACAATTAATCCTGAAAGTGGCTTGACACAAGATTTCTCTTCTGGCCCAGTTGAATATACCGTCACAAACGTTGAAGGATTAACAAAAACGTACTCAGTAAGTGCTCAAACAATAGCATCATCAGGTGAAGTAGTATTTATTGGAGCCGAAGAATGTGTAAATGCACTAGTTGATGATGATGCCAAGGCAGCAGCATTATACTTACAACAAGAGTACCCCGCTGACTTTAGCTACGTTCAATTCTCAAATATCAGTGCAAGTACACTGACAGATGCAAAAGTCATTATGCTGTATTATTTAACACCCTTGGAAGATCTTGGGTTCGGTGCTTCGCCAACAGATATTTCCACCATGTTACCGCTAGAATTAAGAGCGGGAGCTCTTCAAGCGGAAGCATTGAAAACATGGGCTAAAAATGGAGGTGACATGCTTATTGCGGGTGATCCAACACCATTTCTATTTTCTCTTGGTAGAGTTCCTGCTGATTTCAGTCAACCTCGTGCACCTGGTAATTATGTATATTCAGAATTTGGTTGTGCTGGTTCTACGGGCTGCGTGGATACAGGTAAACCGCCTTCAGATATATGGGGTCTTGGAATGCGTGATTCGAATAATTCAGGCCCAAGACAAGGTGATGCGATTTTTAGTGGATTAACTTTTGAAAATGGAGAATTCCTAGCCTTACAAAACAGTGCAACCAGAGAGGTTCGCTTGATTTGGTGGCAACATTTCGATGGAATTCTAAATCCTAGTTGTTGTGGGCAAGATGCAGCATTATTGTTTGAGCAAACATTTACAGCTACTAAATATGGTACGCTGTCATTTATAGGAGATGCATTCGGGTATGGAGCTGTAGAGTGGAAACGAACAGATCAAGGCAATGATGCAAATTTTGATACTCAAATTCCAACCGATTTTAAAGGTCATGTTTTTTCAATAGAAAATACGATCATTGGATACGAATGGGATTCAAATGGAACAGTAAATGATTATCAAGGAAATATTGAATTATTTACTAAGAACATCATCGAACATTTGAGAGGATTAAATAATGATAAAGATTAAAAATTTTTAGAATTATGAAGAAATTGAAATACTTGATTGGAATCATAGCTTTTACTCTCATAGGAATTTATTCTTGTGAGGAGCGAGAGAATTTTGATGAAGATTTGCCTTCGGTACTTAATGTGATTGAATCTATATCCATTGGGAGTACACAAGGTAGTATTGATAATCTATCTGGTTTGATTTCGTTTGTTTTACCTTCTGGTACTGATATAACGGCTGTAGAATTAATTATTGATGCCCCTAATGGTGTTGAAGTAGTTTCGGCATCTGGATCAGTTGTTGACCTTTCATCAGAAATTCAAATACAGGCGACTGTTGGGGGTGATACTAGATTTTACTCTGTCAGCGCGCGCGTACTTCCTAATCAAGTGGCGTTTATTAACGAAGCAGCTACAATTGATGAAATTGCTGATGACGATGTTATCGAAGCCGCAAGATGGACAAGAGATACCTATGGTGATGATTTTATATATATACCCTATTCGGAAGTAACAATTGAAGCCTTGGAATCTGTGAACGTTGTATTCTATTTTTATGACCAAGTCGGAACATCTGATCTTCCAGAGGAAATATTAGATAAAAAGAATGTTTTCACGCAATATGTGGTAGAAGGAGGTAAAATGCTTCTTGGAGGTATGGCAACGGGTTATGCCGAAGCGATTGGAAGAGATCGTAGTGGTCTTTTAACCATAAAAGGAAATGGTGATGGTTTTATAAATGATGATGTTTGGGGAATTGATGGTGGTGTGAATTTTCAGAACGACCAGCGTAATCACCCCATTTACACATTTACACAGGAAATTACTGCGGATGCTAATGGATTTTTCCCAGTTATAAGCGGAGGTTTTAAAGAAGATCACAATAATCTTTGGGATGCAGCATCGCTGCTAAACCCAGGTCATGAACTAGGTCAATTCGCTGAGTTTGAGAATCTATACGGTGGTAAAGTTTTAGCGGTATGGAGTGGTGTATCTGATGAGTGTTGTCCGGGTATTGTTGAATTCTTACCGAATAGCACATATACCGGAACCATAATTGCAATTGGAATAGGAGGAATGGAATGGAATATGAATGACGGTAGAGAAAATCTTTATGCAAGCAATATTCGAGGAATCTATAGAAATGCTATTGATTATTTGAAAACCCGATAATGTTTGAATTAGTTTGTTTGAAGGCAGGGTTAGCCCTGCCTTTTTTATATATAAGCTTATGAGCTAAATATTAAAATTTGTGGCTCTAATCACTTTGTTATGGAATGGGCGGAAATGAAGCAAAAATAGACGGGGTTTTCGCTTCAAAATTCCACGCCTAAATTCATCTGATAGATTCTGTTCATGTATCCATCTTGGTTTTTTATAGTAGATTAACTTGGTTTTTTATATTTTCATTGAAAATGGCAAGTATTTTTTGATGTATTCTGTTTATGATGTTATCTGCGGACAAAAGAACCAAATTCTGGTGTGATTTATCCTATTTTTCATTGAAGAATTCCGTTAGAACTATTGTAAGTAATTCATCCATCTTTAGCTACATTTTCTACTACTACCTACTAGCCAATAGAGGGAATAAGGTGTTCCGTTTTTTTATTTGACTTGGGTTGTGTAATGAGCAGAATACTCTCGTGCTACCTTCGTCAGACGATGTGCTGACACTGCAATATAAAACGGACCTATTGGTACTTAGGTATTCTGTTGAGGAGTTTTTTCTTGAATGTAGGTTTATCGCCAAAACCATTTGAGTTTTCTCAAGGATTTGGCTTTGGTCTATTTGGCTAATGATAATCATTTTACGGGAAGGCGTTGGCTAGGTATTGACTACGTTTGATATTATAGCCTAAGGAAGGTCTAACTCCCAAGGTGGTTTGTTATTCTACGGGAACACCTCATTGGCGTGGCTTGGTCATCTGTTCTTGGTTGCACTTTGAACTAGTGAATGCCTTGCTCTACCAGGTTTATTTCCTTGGTTTGCTCTCGGAGGTTAGATGGTTATTATTGAATTGCCTGGTGTTCTGTCAAAGAGCAACTCTTAGCCCGAGTGTCAGGCAATTGGTTCGAAGAAACAGTCTATTCTATAGTAGGGTATTGACTATTTGTGTTGAGGTATCTATTGCTTCAAATAAATTATTTCTATCCCTTGTTGGGATCATTTTCTACTCCTTAACTACCTCCGAGTGCACTTTTATCCTCAAGGAATTCAAACCCTTACCGGACCTGAAAAAGGTGCCATTTCCAACTGTTACTTTAATGGAAACCTCTTTTTTTGATCCATACCAATAAGGTTTCATGCCGTTGATTGAACCTCCGTTGCCAGAGATGTCACATGAATCACTCGGTCAGTATTTCCAGACAGACTTACCTCATTCCATGTCAAGATTCCCAGATTTTCCATCAGAGTTGCAAAGCTGTGTACCAGATTCCATAAGGCCCCTATACAGGTAGTAGCGTTTTATACAGACAACAGACCGCGGGCGGTATCTAGTTTAGAAAGGGGAGAAAGAATGTGCAGGATGATAACCCCCAGAGCGATGTCTCTCATTGGGTTAGATTCTCTGTAGAGAAGTCGATTGAACTTCCATTTTTTGACCAATCCCAAAATACGAGCTATATGCTCATCAGGCAAATATCTTTTCTGGTAAAAGCTTTGGAAATATCTTTATAAACTACTCTCCTTTGATAGCTGCTTTAAAGCCTTCTACAACAGAGAGGTGAAAATCACTCCAATTGGCGATGGTTTTTCTTTTGACTTTCTTTCCCTCTCTCCAAGATTTACCCAGGAGTGTGGTTGATCTGTAATTTCTATTGGACACCACTTCGATGTCATAGGACATGGAGTTACAACATAGGATGAAATTATATTACATTCCATTAAATAGCAATGAAAATCATATGGACACTTTTTTCACAAAAAATAGTCAAAACATGTCATCTATGTATCTGACATACAAACACAGAAGTAATAAAAAATAGGGGAAAAAGGGGAAAGCCGGGTTTAAAATGGTGGAAGTAGTATCCGCTATTACTTAGGAACAACTTTCATTAGCTATGTACCAATCAATGAGGTCTTTATTTCTTGATCATCCAATATCCATAGATGAAAAACACCATAGTACCTTAATCGGATAATTGGGGATGAAGCTTTAATTGACCATGAAAAAAAAGAACAGAAATTCTTAAATTTTCGAAATGTCTATATCCTTTTCCAATGGTGAGGACTTCCTTTATCTTGGCATTAAGCCCCTCTGCCCTTGCATTAGATTGCTCCAGACTAAGAGCATTACAAACACCGGTAAAGTGCCTTTCAAACATGGCTGCTACTTTCATCACCTCCTTTATCGAACTTTTCTTCACACTACTAATCCATAACTTTAAATAAGATTGCGCATCATCAAAGCACTCACTTCCGAAAAGAGCTTTAAAATCCTCCCGAAAACGCCACGCCTTGCTCACTTCAAAGTTTGCATCCCGTATCAACTGAAAAATGATATTCTGTTTTTTAGTCCTATTCTCCTTGTTCTTTAAAAGAGCATAGCGACTATTTTTCAACTCATCATAAACTTTTACCTCTCGCCTACCAACATGGTCAATAGCCTTGTTAAGGTATTGAATCAAATGGAATCTATCGTGGTTCACAGATGAATCAGGCAACTCTGAACCCGCTGCCGGTATATAAGGTTTCCACATATCGGTAGTAATCGTCTTCACTTGATGTTGCTGATCACCAACAATATCCTTAAGCAATGATTGAGTGGATTTTAAGTCCCGACCTTCGACCATATCAATAACATAGCCATGCTGGGCATCACTGACAATAGTGGCATATTGATGACCTTTCTTATAAGCTTTCTCATCTATGCTTAAATGCTCGGGAACAGAAACCGAACGAACCGACATACCATAGTCCACAGAACGCTTCATTATCCGCTGGACAGTCCGAAAACTACAGCCAAACTGCTTTTTCGTTTTGGTTATGTTCTTGGTCGAATGTAAATAAAGAATTAAGGCAACTTCCATTTTACGTGTCATACGCTCAGATACATTTGCCCAAGGAACGGAAATGGTCTTAACCCCAGAAGAACAAAGTACCCGAGGAACACGGCAATGAAGAAAACACTTATATTCAAACCAATCCAGATGATGCCAAGAACGAGAAGAACGATGATCATAAAGCGTACCCTTCTCCCCTGTCTGGGGACAAATCAAATCAACCCCAGTATGCGAAATATAAATATCTACTACCAGAGCATCATGATTGAAATCAATCTTTTCTACAAACCAAGAATCTTTTAAACCTAAAGATTCCTCAAGTGAAATTTTTACCATAAAAAGAAATTTTCCTGACCAACTAAATTACCCATTCCACAACAAAGTGATTAGAGCCAAAAGTTACAATTAGCGATTTATTCTACTCTAAATAGCTATGTAGATGTACTGTATTTACCTTACAACTGAAGTTCCCCCCTATTTTCAAATTCACATTCGAAAATTCGCCTCATTTTGGAAGATTTTCAGACGTGATATTCTCCTATCCGGATTCGATTTACCAAGCAGTAAATCTTAACTTTCAACCCTTAGGACTAGATGCTTGGATTTTAATGCCCAAAAGATCAAAAGCCCGTTTTCTAATTCCTTCTAACCCATGAAAGGTGACCACCTCAGGGGTTGAGTCTGTTTTGATATTGGGTTTTCCAATAATACGAATTACCCCAGTCAGTTCGTTAATCAAACTAGCAAAACTCATGACCTTCTCGCCATCCTTGTTGTGTTTACGTCTGTCCTTGGTTTTGGTCTAGTCTGACCTTGAAGCAGATGCTACTACACCGTCGCGCTGGGCTTGTTTTCCTTCAAAATCATCTTCACTAAATAGAACCGGCCAGTTCTTTACGCAAATGATATTCCACATAGTAGGCCAGCATACACAAAAACACATGAGCTTGCACCCGCTTCTTGCGCCGATGATGAATCGGTCGAATCTTCAAGGAAATGTTTCTCATCGACCGAAAGGCCGATTCCACCGCAGAAAGACGCTTGTAGTCAAGGACGATAGATTTGTTGGATGGAGGGACTTCTTTTAGACTCGTCCGAATGGCATAGACCCCATCCAGCTCCGCTGACCGCTGAATAGCCGATTTACCCCGAACATAGGCTAAATGTTCTTGTTTGACCTCCAGATGGAAGTACTTCTTCATCTTGTGCTTCTCTACGACCTTATCCACTTTTATGGCTATGGCAGT
Organism: Flavobacteriaceae bacterium bin25; assembly: GCA_002238525.1. GTDB lineage: Bacteria > Bacteroidota > Bacteroidia > Flavobacteriales > Flavobacteriaceae > Bin25. Next base: position 24,107 of record MPMN01000008.1, on the reverse strand, counting down.
CTCGCATTCAAGAGGTTTTCTTTTTTGCTTAGTAGCGTTCACTATCTGCTCTAAGGCCTTCTCGGTTTTTACCAGAAACTCCTCACGTCGCTTCTGTTTCTTGGCTTTCTGAAGAGAATTCTTGCAAAAAATCAGCTGCTCTTGGGAAAATAAATCTGTCTATACCTCCATCAGACCCTGCTCATCAAACTTATTCAGATCCAACATTTTAGTCTGCAATTTTATGAAATCTGCTTTGCCCATCATCTCTTTTATTTTCTCCTTTTGATAATAAGGAAATCTAAGATTCACATCTAAAACCTTGGAGGTAGCTAATTTTATCCATTCGTAAAGTGTGCTTCTTGAATTTTTATCTCTACCCACTAAGCTTCCATAGATAAATATATCAGAATCTTTTATAGTTTTCTTGTTATCCTCAGTCAAGTCTATATGATCCCAAGCTCTCGGAAATTTTATATCATAAGATGCTGATCCTTTTTGATTAATCATCACCTTAACATTACCTGTTTTTAATTTATTACTGATCTGAATTAACCTCTCGTTTAATCGATTTTTCTTTAGTAAATCAAGGATTTGTTTTCCCATTTTATCGTTACCAACACTACCAATAATTTCTACATTGCTGCCATAAGAATTAAGACGCAATGCAACATTTAATGGATCTCCACCTATTTTCTTTTGAGCTGGGAATTCGTCCCACAAAACTTCGCCAAAACAAACAAATTTGGCTCTAATCACTTTGTTGTGGATTAGAATTCGTTTAAAACGAAAGCTATATGTAGATGAATATCTACTCATGTTGACTTACCCCCTTTTTCCCTTTACGACCATGCATGATCCAAGGTATTTTTAAGGTTCGGTGTACCATCGCCCGATTCGACAAGGAACACTCTTTACCCCCAAAGTTGTTCCCTCTCAGAGGGTTTTGGAAGAAGGAACACGCTCCGATGTCCCTGATGTTATTGGCAGCATTGATATCCGCATTCATAGAAAATCCACAGCTTAAACATTTAAATTCCGATTGTGATGTTCGATTCTTTTTGTCCCTAGTCCCACATCGACTACACTCTTGTGAGGTATAATGAGGAGGAATTTTAATTACCAGCATTTTTTGTCCTAGATAAATTTCAAACCCTGTGACAGGGATCAATTTTATGCCATGCCGTTTTTAAAATCACTCTATTCAACCCCGATTTCTGCTTCACATTTTTACCCGGATTGTCCATCGTTCCTTTAGCTGATTTGGTCATATTCTTGGTTTTCAAATCTTCCAATACCGCTAAATCAGAATTACTGGATATCTTTTTGCATATTTTTCTTAGTGCATCATTTCTTTTGTTTTTTATTTTTTTGTGCTTTTTGGCTATAAGGATATTCGTTTTGTAGGCTTTATTACTGCCATGTTGTTTTTTGGATCTTTTTCTTTGAAGAACTTTCATCCTCTTTTCTTCCTTTTTGGTGTCAGCCAGAAAATGAATCTGTCCATTACTATCGGCTACTTGACCTACATTCCTATCTATACCTACAATATTATCTATATCTATATGGCCTATTTGTTTTTCAACAGCATCTACTTCACACTGAATAGACAAATACCACTTATTCTCTTTATATTTATTCTGTCTTTTTCTATTCTCCGGATTACTTCTATCGGTAATTTCTTTGATGATACGCCCCTGTAAAAACCTGGGCTTACTATAACGGCAAATCTGTTTCTTATATCCTCTTATTTGAATAAAGAGTCCTCTTTTTAATAAAAGATAGCCATTGCCATTTTCGTTTTCCTTTATCTCTCTTTGGTATAAAGTGATCGGAAAACTTTGCTTTTGTCTTTTTGATTTGAATTTCGGTTTGCCTCTTTGTCCTTTTACATATTCCTTAAAAGCATCAGATAAATCTTTTAAAATCAATTTGGTTTTAGCTGGCGAATAACGAGATAGCCAGGTGGCTTCATTCTTTTTATGCTGGGTATACCATTTCCCCAAAGTTTCATAAGTGTAATCGCATTTTCCAGTTTTTCGGGTATCGTTGATACTTTCTTGGTATTGTTTCAATAGATGACTTAATGCCTGATTATAGAGGTATCTATTGGCACCGGACATTTCGTTTAATAGTCGATAATCTCTTTTATCACCACTTAAACGACATCTAAAATTAACAATTGTTCTAACAGATTTCAACATTAGCTCAAAGTGAGCAAAAACGCCACTTATCAAAGTAATACCCGAATAAATATATTGCTATAACTAAGTTCTGCAAGAACCCCAATCTAATTCAGGTTACAATTCAAAATTTAATCAGGTCTCTTTCTCTTTAGAATTGCTCCACCCACCAAGCCGTATAACAATCCCCCAAGGAGGCTGAAGAAAAATGCAATTGCGACAAATAAAATTGGTTTCCTACCGAATTCTTGTCCTTGTCTTACTCTATCAATCACCTCATCGGAAACCTCAGGATTTTCTGCTATAAAGGTTTCTAGTGCTGATTCAATTTGACGGTCTACCATTCCAGGATCAATGTAATTGATCAAGATAAAATAATATGCTAACCAAATGATTGTCGAAATTACATTGACAATTATGGAAATTTTGATGGCCTCAGAGAGAATCAGTCCTTGAGTATTCTTTCGAAATTCTAAAAGAGCGAAGATGGTAACAGCTATAGAAGCGATTATGGGAACTATTTGAAATTCAAAACCTTCTTTATCGTGAATCCCAAGATATAATAGGATAAATCCCCAGACAAGAGCTACACCACCGAGGATCAAACCATATTGGATAGATAATTTTTTCATGCTAAAAATGATTATAAAACAAAGATACGAATTTAGTTTGTATATAATTTCAATCTATTTGTTATCTAATAACTAGTATCAATTGCTACTTAAAAACACTTTTTTTCGTTTTGAAAAATTTAACATTATTTGATTCTAAAACCTATTACCAAACTATTTTAGGTAAGACCAGAATTTATGTACTCCTTCTTCTGTCTGTTTAAATGGCATAGCATAAATGGCAACATTTTATTTGATTTTTCACAAAGAGAACAGATGTTGGTATATATAAACCAATCTTGTAATTTTGCAAACCAACAATTTTGGTATGAAAAAAGGAATACATCCGGAGAATTATCGATTGGTAGCTTTTAAAGATATGTCCAATGGGGATGTCTTTCTCACGAAGTCCACCGCACCATCTAAAGAGAATATAGAAGTTGATGGAATTAGTTATCCTCTTGTCAAACTTGAAATCTCACGAACTTCTCACCCATACTATACCGGAAAGTCCAAGCTGGTAGATAGTGCAGGCCGAATCGATAAATTTCGTTCCAAATACGGTAAGCCTAAATCTTAAGTTCTCAGCTAAAGGTAAACTTCGGTTTTTTAGTTTTGTTATGCAACTCAAGAGACTTTAGTTCTTGTAACTTCTCTTGATATTTTTGACACGAACTAATGATTATTTAAACTTTTTACAGGTGCCTATTTTACCCCATTCTTTAACACCTAAAGACCAGAGAATTAATATTGCATTTTCCACACTAGGGTGTAAGTTGAATTTTTCTGAAACCGCAACAATTGCTAGGGGGTTTAATGTCAATAGGTACAATAGAGTAGATTTCAATCAAAAAGCTGATATCTACCTGATTAATACTTGCTCGGTCACTGAAAATGCCGATAAGAAACTTGGTTCGCTTGTCAGGAAATCAACAACACTCAATCCTAATGCTAAAATTATAGTAACTGGATGTTATGCACAGCTACAACCAGAAAAAGTAGCCCAAATAAAAGGAGTAGATTTAGTGGTTGGAGCAGAAAAAAAATTCCATATTCAGGATCTTTTGGAAAATTTATCTAACGACGATTCTCCACGGATTTATCCTTGCGATATCCAGCAAATCAATACATTTAAAAAAAGCCATTCTATTGCTGAACGAACCAGAGCTTTCTTGAAAATCCAAGATGGATGTGATTATAAATGTAGCTTCTGTACCATTCCTAAAGCCAGAGGAAGATCAAGAAGCGATACGATTTTCAACATTGTTGACAGTATTCACTATTTGACCCAGAAACAGATCAAGGAAATTGTGCTCACAGGTGTTAATATTGGTGATTACGGTTATATAAATCCAAATCATAGAAAACGAGAATATAGATTTTTGGATCTATTGAATGAAATAAATGGCTTGAATAATTGTCCAAGAATTCGCATTTCCTCCATTGAACCCAATTTATTGGATGATCAAATCATTGAACTAGTGGCAAAAAACAACAGATTTGTTCCTCATTTTCACATTCCTCTGCAAAGTGGTAGCGATAAGGTTTTGAAAATAATGCGGCGGCGATATAATACATCCCTATTTGAAAGACGAATTGAAAAAATTAAATCTCTAAACCCAGATGCTTGTATTGGAGTTGATGTCATTGTAGGCTTTTATGGAGAAACGGAAACAGAATTCCAAAAAACAGTAGATTTTTTGACCAAACTCAATATATCATACCTACATATATTTACCTATTCGGAGAGACCCAATACGAGTGCTCTAAATATGGATTTATCATCGGTGCCCCTCGCCGTAAGAAGACAAAGAAGAAGAATTCTGAATGAACTATCGAATCAAAAAAGACTCGATTTTTACAAAAGCCAAATCAACAAACCACTTAAAGTATTGTTCGAAAATAAAAACAACAAAGGATACAGCTCCGGATATACTGAAAACTATCTAAAAGTCAGAACTCCCTGGGACCCTAAGCTGAGTAACCAAATGGTAACCTGCTGGCCAAACAGAATAGATGGCCAAGGTTATGTAAGGGCTATATTTTAAACCCTAACCCCCACCGGTAAGAGCCTTTTGAACGCCCTATTTTTTCGCATAAAAGCAACTACTGAGGGACATGTCGGTACTAGTCGTAGTTTACCAACAGCTATGGTGCTAAGAACTTTTTCAATGAACTGCTCTTCAAATCCATTTTCATTCAAACCATAGGGAACACTAACTTTTGTGAGAAATATCTTTCTTTCTTGTTCTACATACTCAATGGTAGCCAACTTACCACCAATTTCTGTTTCGAATTGACGCAACAACTCGTTTTTACTAATCTCTATATCATACATATAATCGAAAAAAACTTACTGAATCTTAACTTAACCAGTAGGAAAATCACTAGCGACATAATTCTACCCCAAAGATATAAAATTTTGCTAAAAAAACAGGGTTTGAGACATTATTTTATATTTTTTTTGAAAAAACTCAGGTCTGCTGAAATATTTCGTGAAGAACTAAACAGAATTGAGATATACATTACTATGTTGTAGGGAAAAAGTAACTTTGTGTCCAGAGCCTGTTTATTTTGAAAAAAGAATACAGAAATAATCTTTTGATCTTTATTTTATTGCCCGTTGTTTACCTTTTGTTTGGTGATTCTAATTTACAACCTCAGGATGTCTCTAAATCGGACATTAAAACCACTCAAATGGATGTTACAGACAGCCTAACTATTGAAGATTCTCATGATAATGAGAATCGGGTAATGATGGATACAATACCAAAAAGAACAAAGGACACATATCATGTTCCTGCATTAAAGACACCTTATCATATCAATTTTGCCGGTGAACCAGTCCCCATAGAAGAACCCGACGTTAGAGAGAGGTTAGATAGAGAATTGCTGGTCAATAATTATTGGCAGTCTAATATGATTTTGATGATAAAAAGAGGGTATAAATTTTTCCCGAGAATAGAGAAAATCCTCCTTGAATACCAAATTCCAGAAGACTTCAAGTATTTAGCACTCATAGAAAGTGGGCTTTTGAATGTTACCTCCCCAGCCGGTGCCAGAGGCTATTGGCAATTGATGAAAGCAACAGCTAGGGAATATGGACTTGAAGTCAATTCTAATGTTGATGAGCGCCTTCACTTGGAGCTATCAACCACAGTGGCTTGCAAGTATTTGCTCAAAGCCAAAGAAAGATTTGGTAATTGGACTCTTGCTGCAGCAAGTTACAATAGAGGAATGTATGGTATCGCTAGGCAGTTGAAAAAGCAGGATGTGGATGATTATTATAGTTTATGGCTTACCACAGAGACTTCCAGATATGTATTTAGGATTTTAGCCGTTAAAGAGATTTTTGAAAATTTTGATGCGAAATATGGATTTCAAATAGATGAAGAAGACCATTACCATATGCCTACTTTTAAAAGAGTTGCATTGGATACAGCCATTACCGATTTGGTCTCTTTTGCAAAAAATATGGGATTAAACTACAAAGAACTGAAAATACATAACCCCTGGCTTTTACAAGATCATCTAAAAAACACATCAAGAAAAGACTACGAAATATTGATTCCCAAAAACCATTCTTCATCGGCTATTGGTAACTGATTAAGATTTATCGGCAGTCTATGAACAAAAAAATCTCGTCTGTAAATACAAAATAATTGATAATAAGAAAGTCCTAAAATTTTTTCAAATTTTGTCTCATCAGTTTTAACTGTTGGGTAAGCATTCCATGTTTGTCTAATTTTTTGGCTTCCGTGAGTAGTTTAGAGGCTTCTCTTTTTCTTCTTTTTTGCATATAAATACCAGCTAAATTTAATTTAGCCATGGCTCTGTCATGTTTGTATCTTAATCCCTTTTCTAGTGCAGATCTAAACAACTTTTCAGCTTTGTTGAGATTATTTTGGGATTCTATTAATCCCTGAAGAAATAAAAAATATCCATACTGTTTGCCAACAAGAGACGATTTTGGGTATTTTATTTTACTGAGCCATTTTTGAGCTCCGTTCAGGTCTTCTTTTCGTAATCGTAGGAACGCCAAGAAAATCAGCTCATTTTTGTAATAAAGTAAAATAAAAATACCCCCAAGTAAAGCCAGAGCGATACCGTTTCCGATAAATCCTTCGACAAATTGATAGGCTGAATAGGATAGACCACCAAGGGCTAATATGAGTTTGATATACTTTGGAAACATCAATACTTTTTTCAAATATAATTACAAAATAGACAAGATACTATTACTTCAAATTAAAAAATTGGTTTGTCTTATATTTGCCCAGTTTTAATCATACTGGTTCAGAGCCAATATCCTTTAAGATTTTAAGTGAAAAGGACATATCAACCCTCCAAGCGTAAAAGAAGAAACAAACACGGATTTCGAGCGAGAATGGCTACAGCAAATGGCCGGAAAATCTTGGCTAGGAGACGTAGTAAAGGGAGAAAACGCTTAACTGTTTCAACTCAAGAAAAGCGATGAACTGCCTTTTGGCTAATGGTTCTAATGTTAACCATTCGCATATTGGCACCTTATCGTGGAAGTTTTTATATCAGGTTAGTCCATGCCTAAAAATACCAAGATAGAGTCAATTCTCCTGCTTGGATCAGGGCCAATTATCATTGGTCAAGCATGCGAATTTGATTATTCAGGCACCCAAGCCCTTCGCTCTTTAAAAGAAGATGGCATCAAAACCTTTCTTTTGAATTCCAATCCTGCAACAATCATGACCGATCCGGCTATGGCCGATTATGTCTATTTGAAACCATTGACTACCCATTCAATTATAGAAATCCTAAAAAAACATCACGTTGATGCCGTTTTACCGACAATGGGTGGTCAAACTGCTTTGAATCTGTGCATTGAAGCCAACGATAAAGGAATCTGGGATGACTTTGGGGTAGAGATTATAGGTGTTGATATCGATGCAATTCAAATTACTGAGAATAGAGAAAAATTTAAGAATTTGCTTGAGAAAATTGGGATTCCTGCAGCCCCTGCTGCGGTAGCTAATTCATTTTTGAAAGGAAAAGAAATTGCACAAGAATTTGGTTTTCCTTTGGTTATTCGGCCATCTTATACTTTGGGTGGATCCGGAGCTTCATTTGTCCATGATGAAAAAGATTTTGATGGCCTATTAACTAGAGGACTGGAAACCTCTCCAATACATGAGGTTCTCATTGATAAGGCTCTTGTGGGTTGGAAAGAATACGAACTTGAACTCTTAAGAGACCGGAATGATAATGTTGTGATTATCTGCACAATCGAAAATATGGATCCGATGGGGATTCATACCGGAGATTCTATAACGGTTGCACCGGCTATGACACTTGCCGATACGACCTATCAGAAAATGCGTGATATGGCTATCAAAATGATGAGAAGCATCGGAGACTTTGCTGGAGGATGTAACGTACAATTTGCTGTAAGTCCAGACCAGGCTGAAGATATTATTGCAATTGAAATCAACCCGAGAGTGTCTAGATCGTCAGCGTTAGCTTCAAAAGCCACCGGATATCCCATTGCTAAAATTGCGGCAAAGCTGGCTTTGGGCTATACCCTGAATGAATTAGAAAATCAGATTACCAAATCCACATCAGCCCTTTTTGAGCCAACAGTGGATTATGTCATTGTTAAAATCCCACGATGGAATTTCAACAAATTTGAAGGCTCGGATCGAAGGCTTGGTTTACAGATGAAGGCTGTAGGGGAAGTGATGGGTATAGGACGGTCATTCCAAGAAGCCCTCCACAAGGCTACCCAGTCTTTGGAGGTCAAACGAAATGGATTAGGGGCCGATGGAAAAGGAGTTAAAAAATATGGTATAATCGTTAAAAAACTAGCCGAGCCTAGTTGGGACAGAGTTTTTATTCTTTATGATGCCATAATGGCTGGGGTCTCTCTTACTCGCATTCATCAGATTACCAAGATAGATATGTGGTTTTTGAATCAATATCTGGACCTTGTAAACCTGGAAAAAACCATTTCCGAGCATACGATAATAACTATAACATCAGAATTATTGTTGGAGGCCAAACAAAAGGGATTTGCTGACCGTCAGGTAGCCCATATGCTTGGTTGTATGGAAAGTGAGGTATATCAAAAGCGCATTGAACTAGGAATCAATAGAATATACAAGTTGGTGGATACTTGTGCGGCTGAATTCAAAGCACAAACCTCCTATTATTATTCCACTTTCGAACAGCAGATGGAAGATCGAGACGGCAATATTTATAGCCAGAATGAAAGTTTGGTGTCCGATCGTAAAAAAATAGTTGTTCTCGGCTCCGGCCCCAATCGGATTGGACAAGGCATTGAATTTGACTATTGCTGTGTACATGGAGTATTATCAGCCAGTGAATGCGGATACGAAACCATCATGATTAACTGCAATCCGGAAACAGTTTCTACAGATTTTGATATTGCGGACAAACTCTACTTCGAACCGGTCTTTTGGGAGCATATTTATGACATCATCAAGCATGAAAACCCCGAGGGTGTAATTGTTCAACTTGGAGGACAGACGGCATTAAAACTGGCAGAAAAACTTCATAAATACGGAATAAAAATAATCGGTACAAGCTTCGAATCACTAGATTTGGCTGAAGATAGAGGGCGATTTTCTACTCTATTAAAAGAAAACAATATTCCTTATCCTTGTTTTGGTGTGGCCAATAGTGCTCAAAAGGCGTTAGAATTAGCAGATACTTTACAATTCCCTATTCTAGTTCGTCCATCTTATGTTTTGGGAGGTCATGGCATGAAAATAGTGATTAATAAAGAAGAACTAGAAGCACATGTGGTGAGTTTGTTACAGCGAATTCCAAATAATAATCTGCTTTTGGATCAATATTTGGAAGGAGCGATTGAAGCGGAAGCAGATGCGATATGCGATGGTGAAGATGTCTATATCATTGGAATAATGGAGCATATAGAACCTTGCGGTATTCACTCGGGAGATTCAAATGCGACTTTACCAGTTTTCAATTTGGGGCCTTATGCACTACAACAGATAAAAGACCATACGCGAAAAATTGCACTTACTCTTAAAACAAGGGGACTGATTAATATTCAATTTGCTATCAAGGACGAAATGGTATATGTCATTGAGGCCAATCCGAGAGCTTCAAGAACGGTTCCATTTATATCTAAAGCATATAATGAACCATATGTGAACTATGCTACAAAAATTATGCTGGGGCACAAAAAAGTTCATGATTTTGATTTCAATCCTAAGCTTGATGGATTTGCCATCAAAAAGCCGGTTTTCTCTTTTAATAAATTCCCTAATGTCAATAAGTCCTTAGGACCCGAAATGAAATCGACGGGCGAGAGCATTTTATTTATTGATTCTCTTAAGGACGATGCGTTTTATGAATTATATGCACGTCGTCGAATGTATCTCACCAAATAAACTCTTTGGGGGTTTTTGGCATTTTTTTGAATTTGTCCCTAGTTAATTTTAACCAAGATGTACTTTGATTATGTCAGGTGATTTTTATGCTCATCTAAGAATTTTTATGGGTTTGGTGTTGCTTGCACTGATTACTCGATTGATTCCTCATCCCCCTAATTTTGCTCCCATGACTTCTATAGCATTGCTCTCAGGGTATTATTTCAATCGAAAGCCGGTTGCGGTTATGATGCCTTTAGCTGCCATGTTTATTTCAGACTATTTTATTGGATTTCATGGATTGATGCCAGTGGTATATTTGTCGTTGGTGCTTACCACAGCTTTGGGCAGTATGGTTTCAAGAATTACAATCTGGAATATCCTTTTAGGATCGCTCATCTTTTTTCTGATCACCAATTTTGGGGTTTGGCTTAATGGTTATCCCGAGACTTGGGAAGGGCTGGTGTTGTGTTATACCTTAGCGATACCCTTTTTTGTGAATAGTATTCTCGGAGATTTATTTTACACTTGTGTGATTTTGGTGATTTTACAGATGATGCAAGACAGAATCTTCGCAAAGCACGGTGGTTATCTATTAGACTATTGAGAGTTAAATCCTTTTTAGCAAGATATCCTCCTTTTTCTTTCAACACGCAAGTTTTTCAAAAAAATATTCTAGTTGTGATAATCAACCACTTATGAATCTATCTACTACGAGAAAGCCCTCTTACTTGAACCGTTTTGTTTGGTTCATCTGGGAAGAGTATATGATCAATATATCCTGACTGCAGAGGAAGAAAGAAGCCTTATTGATTTATGTTTTATAGACATATAGCAAAATATTCTGAGGGATTGGATAGCAAAATCTCAAAACAACACATATTCACTACATCAGGGGTTTTCAAAGGAGAAAATATATATACTAAAAACCTCCACAGGGATATAAATATGTGCTTCTATAAATAATGTCCATATTAGAATGATATCTGGACAACCAAGTAGGTAATTTGCAGCCTGATTGACCAAACAAGAACATTGTTTTTGGATTAAAATAAATGTAATGCATTTACCTCAACATGATTAGTGCAGAAAGCTCTCCTACGTGAATTGGTCGGTTTTCTTGCTTTTGTAGGGCAGAGATGCTACTCAATATTCCTGGGTATTCTCCCGACTTTGTTAATATTCCCCTGCCAATCGGTTGCAATACCCCCTCTTCAATTAAGCCATTTTGGTCACTATGAGAAAGCCCGAGTTCTTTTAGCCAAGATCTTAAATAAATTAAGTGCTCCCTACTTTCGCTAAAAATATGCTCAATGCCAGACATCGGGTATTCCGGTGGTCGTTTTAGTAAAAATAAGAGAATATAAAGTCAATACCAGATCTTTATTCATCGGATAAACTACAAATTAGTATACTGAAATTGTAATTAAACTATGCTCAAGACAGATACCCATACTTATCAGACCATAAAAAATTGTTACCCAATTATGCCATAATCTTTGCAATTAAGTAATTTGCCAATCTCAAAATTATTATATTACAACCCAATTAAAATCTTTGCTATTTTGCACAAATTACCATTAAATTAACTGAAAAAATATATGAGTTCATCCAAAAAAAAAGTATCCCATATCAAAAGAAGGGAATTTATGAAAAAAAGCCTTTTGGCTTCGTCTGTTTTTATTGTACCCCCTAAGGTTCTGGGAGGAACTAGATACACTGCTCCAAGTGATCAATTGAATTTAGCTGCAATTGGGGCTGGGGGGAAAGGAACCTCCGATATCTGGCATGCATGGAATGATGGTTCAGAACGTGTTGTTGCTCTTTGTGATGTTCATCCCGATGGACAGCATGGTGTAGTCGCCTCAAGAGAAAATTTCCCCGATGCCAATTTCTATGAAGATTTCAGGGTAATGTTTGATAATGAAACAGACATAGATGCTGTTACCATTACCACTCCTGACCATACCCATGCCAATGCAGCTATTTGGGCCATGGAGCGAAACAAACACGTTTATGTTCAGAAACCTTTGACCCATAACATCAAAGAGGCTCGCAAGCTAACTCTAATGGCTCGTGAAAACCAGTTGGTTACCCAAATGGGTAACCAAGGGGCATCAAATCCCGATCAATTAGTTATTCAAAGATGGGTAAAAGAAGGACAGATCGGAAAAATATCTAAAGTCTATGTGTGGACAAATAGGCCAGTATGGCCACAAGGATACGCCATGGCGGAACAAGATCCTTCCCAAAAACCTGAAAATTTACAATGGGATTTGTGGCTAGGACCAGCAAAATCAGTCGCCTATACCCCAAAACTCCATCCTTTCAACTGGAGAGGCTGGTGGGAATATGGAACCGGCGCCTTAGGAGATATGGGTTGTCATATAATTGATGTGCCTTTCAGAGCACTCCAACTAAAATATCCTACCAATGTCGAATGTAGTGTAGGAACTGTGTATACACGAATGTGGAGTGCAGAATATCATCCCGAAGGTTGTCCGGCATCTTCAATGGTAACCCTTTCATTTGAAGCAACGGAGGTAAACGATTCACCCATAAAAATGATTTGGATGGATGGTGGTATCAAACCTGCTCATCCTGATTTGCTTCCAGATGAAGCTGAAATCGGACCCAATGGAGTTTTGTTGGTCGGAGAAAAGGGAACTATCATGAGTGATGTCTATGGTATTAATCCGCAACTTTTCAAATCTGGAGAGCCCATTCAAGTAGTGGAAAAAACTGATGATCCACGGTACGATTTACCCGAATATGGTCACCAAAAAAGTTGGACTAAAGCTTGTAAGGCAGGGTTTAATTCGCCGGAACACCAAGCTTTAACTTCTTCATTTGATTTTGCTGGACCACTAACCGAAGCGGTATTGATGGGTAATATTGCTATCAGGAGTTATAACCTTCGCAAAGAAATTGAAGGGCAAGCGCCCGAGTATTACGGTCGAAAAAAATTGCTCTGGGATGGAGAAAATATGAGAATTACCAATTTCGAAGAAGCAAATCAGTTTGTAGGAAGGGATTATCGCTACTCCTGGGCTATAAAGTAGAGCAAAAAATTTTTAGATAAGTTTAATTTGAAAATCCTACTCACCGGAGGGCTGGGCTATATAGGCGCCCATGTGTGTACCCTACTTCAAAGTAGGGGATATAGAGTGGTCATAGTAGATAATTTAGTCAATTCCTCAAAGCAGATGCTTAGACAGCTGTTAGCTATTGATTCGAAAAATCCGCCTATACTTGAATTATTAGACATTACCAACACCAAGGATCTTGAAAAATTATTTCAACAACATGATGATCTTTCGGGAGTCATTCATTTTGCTGCTTTAAAATCAGTAAATCAAAGTATTCAAAAACCTCTAAAGTATTACCACAACAATATCATTGGATTAATCGAATTACTAAAGGTTGTAGAAGCTAGAAGTCTACCTTTAATCTTTTCTTCCTCTTGTACGGTTTATGGTCAATCCGATGTTTTACCCATCACGGAAAATCAACCCTTTAAGCCAAGTTATTCCCCATATGGATTTACCAAACAGATGGGAGAACAAATAATCAAAGACACTACCTCTACTAACGAGCAATTCAAGGCCATGAGTCTACGATATTTTAATCCTATTGGGGCACATGATTCTGCTCTGATTGGCCAGTGGCCTATCAATGAACCTGAGAACTTGGTTCCTTATATTACTCAAGTTGCCATAGGGAAACGAAAAGAATTGAAAATATTTGGTGATCAGTACGATACCCCGGACGGAAGTTGTGTACGTGATTATATCCACGTTATGGACCTTGCTGAGGCCCATTTATTGGGTCTGGAGTATCTCTGGTCTTCAAAGTCAAACTATTATGTTTTTAACGTTGGGCTTGGTGAGGGAGTTTCAGTGAAAAGATTGGTCAAAAGATTTGAAGAGGTAACAAAAATATCAATCAATCACCGCATTACTAACCCTAGAGAGGGCGATGTTCCTATTGCTTATGCAGAAGCATCTAAAATCCAAACTCAGCTGGGTTGGATACCAAAGTATTCAATTGATGAGGCTTTATTGAGTGCCTGGAAATGGGAACAATACTTAGACAGCAGTGGACTGAGTATTGATTCTACTTAAGACATCTTTTTTTGTTGACCATAAGTTGTAAAGGTGAAACCAAAAAATTCGATTTCCAGAAGGCAAGCTTTCAAAAGTATTGCCATTACTTCTGCAGCTTTATCAGTTCCTTATACATCGTTATCTAGCGAATCAGTATCAAATACTCATTTAAAAAGAAATATCAAACAATCAGTTTGTCATTGGCCTAATGCTGATATGCTTTCTGTGAAACAATTGGCTTTTGAAGCAAAGCGAATTGGTTTGGTGGGAGTTGATTTGGTTGGTCCAGAAAATTGGAAATACCTCAAAGAGCATGGATTGATATCCACTATGTGTAATGGAGCTGAAATCAGCCTAACTGAAGGATTCAATGACAAAAAATATCACAATACTCTAGTGGATAGATACCTAAACCACATTGATTTAGTCGCTAGTGCAGGTTATACAAATCTTATTTGCTTCAGTGGTAATCGAAGAAAAATAGATGATGAAACTGGACTGAAAAATTGTGTTCAAGGACTAAAGAAGATACTTTCAAAGGCAGAGAAAAAGGGTGTAGTTATTCATATGGAATTGCTCAATTCCAAAGTAGATCACAAAGATTATATGTGTGATAGAACTCTTTGGGGAGTAGAACTATGTAAGTTGGTTGGCTCAGAAAATTTCAAATTGCTCTATGATATCTATCATATGCAAATCATGGAAGGAGATATGATTCGAACCATAAGAGACTATGGCCAGTATATTGGTCATTACCATACAGCAGGAAACCCTGGAAGGAACGAATTGGACAACAATCAAGA
This sequence comes from Flavobacteriaceae bacterium bin25, assembly GCA_002238525.1. Lineage (GTDB taxonomy): Bacteria > Bacteroidota > Bacteroidia > Flavobacteriales > Flavobacteriaceae > Bin25. The sequence continues at coordinate 9,037 of MPMN01000008.1, read as the reverse complement.
AATATTTTACCCAGCGGTCATTGGTGCTATTATCGAAACCGGATTTCAGGGTTTTTTGGCACAAGAATTTATACCAAAAGACAGAACAAACTCTGGAATGGATTCTCTTGAAAAGGCAGTAGCAATTTGTGATGTATAGTTTAAAATTCTCATATAAGAATCAATTACTATTGAGAGAAACCTTATGAATTTCTCCAATTGATGATCTATGTGAAATTTACAATTTTGTTCTAAATGGAAATGCGATGTTAAAATTTCACATAATTTCCTTGATAAAGTGCTCAAAATGCTCCAACCGGAGGTTAACGTTTCAACTCAAAGGACGGTGCAACCTTATATTTTAAGATGTGATAAGGTATATTTCAGGTAATTTGTTTGAAAGTCAAGCTGAAGCAATCGTAAATACGGTCAATACTGTTGGAGTAATGGGGAAAGGTATAGCACTTAAATTTAAAAAACTGTTCCCAACCAACTACAAAAAATATAAAGATCTTTGTGATAAAAAGGAGTTTGAGATAGGTCAATTGTTGGTAGTAAAGGATTACAATTTTATTGTAGGTGATAAAATAATAATCAATTTCCCTACAAAAAAGCACTGGAGATTTCCTTCGGAGTATATCTATATTGAAAAAGGGTTGGATGAACTTTTAAATGTCATTCGGGATAACCATTTGAAATCAATAGCGATCCCCCCTATAGGCTGTGGAAATGGTGGTTTACAATGGTTTAAGGTCAAAGAGATTATTGATGAAAAGCTTGGTAGAATTCAATGTTGCGAGATAACTGTTTATGAGCCCACTGCCTATATTAAAGGACATATGTAAAAGGTTAGGGTTCGGTCAGCACCTGATAGTGCAATGCCCGTATTCTCAAAAACAAATGCAACCTTATGATTAAAGTTTCTGATACTTTCAACCCACTATATAAAGTGGTGTACATACATAAAATATGCTCAAAGAGGCTTTAATTCTTGTCGTTTACTTGCTCCTTTCTATCGTATTTAGCCGGAGAACCATTGGATGAACTATTTACGATGAATTCTCTGATGTCTTCGTTCGATTGAATCAAATCAGGATACCTGAGATACATCATATGACCACTGCGATAGCCCTTGAAGGTCATACGATCTTTAAAAGCACCCCTTGGATCAATTTGCCATAAGGTATACTTGGCATTAAAATAGGTAGTAGCTCCATCATAATAACCCGACTGGGTCAGTACTTTCAAAAATGGATTTTGAGCCATAGCCTGACGTAGATCATCTCGAACATTGACATTATCATTTTCCCAGGGACGAACAGGCCCAAACATATTGTATTTTATATCTGTCTTGAAATTAAGTTTCGTTCTGATATAATGATTGATTGCCGGAGTAAAAGAATGTAACCATGAAGTCAACTCTGAATTGTAATCAGGCCTATCACCAGCGTCCTTGATATCAATACCCGTATATCGAGAATCAAGCCTTCCTATTGTTTTTCCTTCGGCACGCAATAACTCTTTCCAGAAAAAAGAGGTAGGGACACGAAGATTGTTATCCAATACGGATTGTTTTGGAAGCCCAGAATAATAGGCTATCTTGGTGGCTACATCATCTTTGAGATCAGAATCGATAAAACCTCCTTTGGCCAAGGCAGGGATTAATTGGTTAATTGCAAATTCTTCAGCTTCAGGTAAAATTTCGTAGAGATCCTTGGATTGTAAGACTGGATCTAGTTTTTTATGGTGCCAAGCAGTGGCTGTGTAATATGGTAGATTCAAAGAAATTGCCACAGGGCCTCCAGTCCGATATACCTTATAGTCTGCAGGAGAAACCAGGATTACTCCATTAAGATACATCCATTGTTGGTTTTGTAATTCTAAGGAAAGACCCATCACACGGGTTCCGCCATAGCTTTCTCCTATCAGGTATTTTGGAGATTCCCACCTTTGATATCTCGTCACAAAGGTATTGAGCCATTCGGCAAGATATTTGATGTCTGCAGAAATGCCAAAAAAAGTTTCGCGCGGTTCTTTTTTACCTTCAACTTCTACAATTCGTGAATAACCAGTGTTGACTGGATTTATAAATATGATATCCGCTACATCCAAAATAGAGTATGGATTTTTTTTGTATCCATAGGGTTGAATAGGATAACCCTCTTCATCTACATTCAAAATATAGGGACCGGTATAAGCCATGTGCATCCAAACCGAAGCACTGCCGGGACCACCGTTGAATGAAAAGATAATCGGTCTTTGGGACCTATTGGGGACATCTTCACGTTGGTAGTAGGTGTAAAAAAGGGTAGCTATCGCTTGACCATCGTTATTCCATACAGGTTGAGTTCCAGTGAAAGCACTATAGTTGATGTCTACTCCTTTGATTTTGGTTTGGTGTTTGGTAACTATAGTAGTATCAATAGGAATCTCTCTATTTTGAGAAAATACCTGAGCTATAGCAACAAAAAATAGAAGGTGTATGCAGAATTTTTTCATTTCTATTCAATTAAAGACAATCCAATTACTAAAATACGTGAGATTCTTCAAAAAAAAAGCTCCTCATATGGTGAGAAGCTTTTATATGGTAGATATTTCAAAACTAAATTACTCGTTTTTCAATACGATTTTGACTCGTCTATTTAATTTTCTTCCTGCCCATGTATTATTGTCACCCACAGGTTGGGTTTCACCGTAAGAGACTATCTCTAAGGAAGAACTATCCACACCAAGTTCTTGTAATAAATTCGATACTTCCGATGCTCTTTCCAATCCTAGATCATAATTATATTCTTCAGATCCTTCTAATGAAGCGTGTCCTTCAATGAGCAATTCAATAGCAGTGTATTCAACCAAAATGGGTGCTAGTTCTTTACTAAGGGTTTCTTTATTTTCATCACTAAGCTCGGAGCTATCATGTTTAAAATAAAGGGTTGCTTTTTCTGAACTTGTCCAATCTATAATCGACTGGGGTATTAAAACGCAACCATCATCTCCCTTACCTGCTATTTCGGGACATTCATCTTCATTATCATTGACGCCATCTCCATCTTTATCGCCCCAAGGACAGCCATTATTTTCTTCCGGTCCAACTTGGTTGGGGCAGTTGTCGTCAGGATTGGATATTCCATCTCTGTCGGTATCGGGACATCCCTCTAATTCTGCTGAGCCTGCTTCTTGGGGACATCTATCTTCTTTATCAATTATACCGTCCTCATCAGAATCTGGACAGCCATTGAATTTGGCTAGCCCAGGTGTCTTTGGACAATCATCTTCTCCATCAATTATACCATCGCCATCTGAGTCGGGACACCCATTAAACTCTTTTAAGCCAGCATCCTCGGGACATTCATCAAGACGATCTCGTATTCCATCTCGATCTTTATCAGCAAATGCAAAGCCATAGGAAAAACCAACGATATGTTTAAAGTGGTCATATCCAACTTCAAAGGGGCTATCATCCTCAACTTTTGAACGTAGTGTAGTGATCAAATTAATACTTAAGTTGTCGTTAAGATCAATATCAACACCAACACCACCCGAAATGGTATAGTTGGATTCTGTGGAAGGAAAAGGACCTTCTTTATCAAGATTCTCATCAAATCGAGCTATCCCATATCCTGCCCTAACAAAAGGACGAACATTTTTATCGGGATCGTTAATGATATTCAATTTTAAATTTCCTTCAAGAGAAGTATAAGAATATTCGGTATTATTATTCTCAGCATTCCCCAGTGAATACTCACCTCCAATGGATACTCCACCGATAAGATATCTTGAAATTCCAAGGGTTGGTGCTCCAAATTTGATTCCACTATCAACATCATCTCCAGTAAGATTAATCAAATTGGCACCTAAACTTATGGCCCACGGATTTTCAGTGGTTTGTCCCACCGAAAAACTCAGAGTCAATAAGAAAAAACAAAGTACAGAAACACGCCTCATAATTTAGTTAGTTTGGTTATGACAAAAGTACTAAAATTAATACCAATGCTTGACCAAACTAACAAATTTTATTGAATTTCTTAATTCACATCATTAGTTTTTGAAAGTTTTTAGATTTTGTTGAAAGATTTTCAATACTCGGAGGTATAAAATTGGTTGATAAGGGGGATATTTTCAAACAATTTGGTTTGGATTGGAATACGAGTACATTAATTTAATCTGGGTGAACTAACTAATGTATCCATTGACATAGTTATAAATGAGGTTATCTCTTAAATGAGATTTTAATTTGGGATTTATTTCCAACTCTGTCTGTGGCTGAAAGATCAAGTTGGTGTATGCCCTTTGAAAGTTCAATGTCTGAAAAATCAAAAAATAGCATATCTTCTTTAGGTTCATATTCAAACAATACCCATTGTCCATCAATTGCCGGATAATAAGACTGTAATTTTCCTAGATTGTCTGTCACCTGAATTTTTATTGAATCTTCTTGACTCATATCGGCCCCATCATAGATATTCAGTGGCATGATTTCAGGAGGAATCTGATCACTCAATAGTGAATATGTGCCAAGAGAAGAAACATTGGCTCTGATGATGTTTCCATCTATTTTGCTTGAGACAAAAGATGTGTTTCCTTTGTTATCTAGTTTCCCAATGTAGAAGTCATCGGTAGATTCTTGTTGGCTCTCATCTAAAGTAAATGAAATGGTAAAAGGATTTCTAACTGGGAAGGTATCCTGTCCCAGACTAATGGTATCATTTGATTGTTTTATATTTAGTCGAACATCTTGAAAAAATGCATTTTTTGGGAAGTTGACTTCAATTCGACCATATTGAAGTTGATGGCTTTTGGATTTATTGATTAGAATGCCTTCTGAATTTATTGGATAGACTTTTTCAAAAGCCTCTTTTGGGGTTCCGCCGATCAGATTTGCTTTGATAATCGATGTGTTTTGATGAAAATCATTAATAATTAGCTCAACAGAAATAGAATCTCCTTGCTCAAGTTTTATCAGACCTGTCTGATGAGTATCCAAAAAGGACACCTGGTTAAAAGGATCCTTATATAGTCTTTGGATAGGTATATTATTTAATCGGTACTGTGGATAATCAATCATTAGATTGATGTAGTTGCGGTCAGTAAATTGAATATTATCAAATTTGTAATTCATGATCAACTGATGGTCTGCTTTTACCTCTGCGCTATAAATTCCATTTACATTGGCACTTAAATTTGATCGATCATGCATTTGGATACCAAAACTAACTGGTCCCATTCCCACTAGGGTGTCCATGATATAAATTCCGTTTCCGGGGTCTTTTTTTAAAAAGTTTAGTTCATTTCTTTTCAGGTCATCATCTCTGTGACTATAGGCAAAGACTCGGGTAATTATTGGGGCAATGGTATCGGGAACATAAAATGGCAACTTTAATGGATTTATCAATCCATTGTTGGGGTTACGTATTTCAAAATGCAGATGTGCACCCAAGGATGATCCCGTATTACCTGAATATCCGATGATCTGACCTGCTTTAACACGGAGGATGTTTTTTTCTGGAAAAAGATGTATTTCAAACTTTTCTTGGGCGTATTGTCTTTTTTTGACATAATCCTGAATTTCACTCGCGAACTTATCCAGATGAGCATAAACAGACGTATGTCCATCATGATGGGTTATGTATAGGACTTTACCATATCCTGAGGTACTGGCTCTAATTCTACTGACCCATCCATCAGAAATGCTATAGATATTCAATCCTTTTTCCCCATTTGTACGCATATCTAGTCCAGAATGAAAATGAGTCTTTCGATATTCAGAAAAAGTTCCGGAAACGGCAATAGGGATATCCAAAGGTGAGATACTCTCTTCAAATAATTGACCTATAGCCAAAAGTGGGAGAATATAGATTAGAAGGCAAAAATGAATTGATTGAATTGTTTTTTTAAATTTCAATGACGTATGATTTAGGGGATTAAAGTAAGAAAAAGTAAACATACCGACAAATCTAACTGATATTCAACACTGAATTTAGAATAGGTATATAATCAGTTTATATATCCCCCATTTCGATTAGGAATAGCCCGAACTAATTAGAAAATATTTACTGATGGTAGTATTCAACTTGTAGAATAGGGCAATAGGTTTATTCTTTTCTAATACTTGCTGCTATTATAATAATGCGCTAAATCCTAGATGATTAAAATGCTACACAAAAATATTTCAATACAGTCAAAACAAGTAATTCCGAATGTATTACCTTTGTCTTTAGCCATAGTCTCTTGGGATAGATGTCAGATAAACCGTTAAAATTTAGTCAATTAGAGAAAAAAGTTAGTCAGTTGTTGAATGTATATCAACAGCAAAGTCAACATATTTATAGGCTAAACGAAGAAAACAAATTGTTGGTTAAAGAAAATGAATCTTTAAAAGGTAAGTTGGAAACTCTTCAAAAAAATTATCAGACATCAAATGATGTGAGCTTACGTTTAGGCAGTGAAGTAGATGCATCAAGTTTCAAGATTCAGATAGGTCAATTAGTTGAAAAAGTAGATCGATGCATTGAAGATTTTTCTAAGATAACGTATCAAACTGTAGCATGAGTAAACAACGAGAATTTAAATTCGTTATTGCAGGTCGGGTTTATCCTGTTTTTGCTGATCCTGATCAGGAGAAATCTCTTCGACAGACGGTTAATACAATCAATAATGAGTTAGTTCGTATAGAATCAGAATATTTTATAAAAGACAAACAAGACAGTTTAGCAATGCTTGCTTTGCAGTTGATGGTTGAGGATTATGAAGAACTTGAGCCGGCAAACCAAGAATTATCATCTGGTCAATTGAATAAATTTAACCGAGATTTGAATGATGCTATTGAGACGCTTATAAACAAAATTGACCTTCATCTGGAGGCACACTAGGTTCTTTACATTTTGAAATAATACTGCCTGTATTAGTTGAAGAGTAGTATAAACTCAACGTTACATAATTAAAAAGGGTGAGTATGGACATAAGAGCGTGCTGGCAATTGGTAAGCCCAGATTTTCGACTGTCCAGTTAACCCTAAACCTTTCGATTAAGGAGTTTATAAGCCGTCACTAGTATGGGCTTTTTTTTGTAATTTAAAAATAATAAGCAATGACAATAACAATATTGATATATATAGCCATCGGTTTTTTGGGAATCCTAATTGGGGGTTTTCTGAGTTATCTGATAAACTTAGGCAGGCGAAGGAGACTATTAGCCAAAGCAGAATTAGAGTCAGAGAAAATCCTAGATAAAGCAAAATTGGAAGGCGAGAAGACGAAAGAAGTGATGAGGTTAAAAGCTCAGGAAGAAAACATCAAGCTTAAGGAAAAGCAAAATCGTCAATTTATTGAAAGGGAAAAAAGTTTAGTCTATAAAGAAAATCAGATTAGAAAAAAATTCAATGAAGCAGAAAAGAGAATTAGTTTTAAAGAGAACGCTGTAAAGAATCAACTCAGGCAGAATAAGGAAAATCAAAGACGCCTTGAATCACAAACTCATGCGCTGAGACAAAGAGAATCCTTCTATGAAAAGGAATTGAAAGGGATTGAAAATGCCAAAAAAGACCACCAAAAAAAATTAGAAGAATTAAGCTCGCTTTCTGTGAATCAGATTGAGAATCAATTGAGGGAGTCTCTCAAGGCCAAAGTTGAAATTGAAGCACAACAATACTATTCTCAAGCCATTGAGGAAGCCAAGCTCTCTGCGCAGAAAGAGTCTCAAAAAATTATCATCAATACCATTCAGAGGGTTGGGGTTGAGGAGTCTATGGAGAAGAGTGTGAAGGTGTTTCATTTAGAATCTGACCAGATTAAGGGGAGAATTATTGGAAGGGAAGGTAGAAATATTCGGGCACTAGAGGAAATTACTGGTGTTGAGCTAATCATTGATGATACTCCAGATGCCATAATGATTTCTTGTTTTGATCCGGTCCGGCGTGAGATTGCTCGAGAATCGCTTCAGCGATTGGTAAGTGATGGCCGGATTCATCCTGCTCGTATTGAGGATGTGGTCTCAAGAGTTAGAAAAAATATAGAAAACCAGGTGATTGAATTTGGTAAGCAAGCTGTTATTGATCTGAAAATTCATGGCATTCATCCTGAGTTGATTCGGATTATAGGCAGAATGCGATTTAGGACTTCTTATGGTCAGAATCTTTTGCATCATTCGAAAGAGGTTTCTCGGTTGTGTGGTATAATGGCTGCTGAGTTAGGTTTGAATGTCAAATATGCTAAAAGAGCTGGTTTGCTTCATGATATAGGAAAAGTACCTGAGACAGATGATGAATCTTCACATGCCTTATTGGGTATGGAATGGGCAAAAAAATATGGAGAACGTCCTCAGGTTTGTAACGCTATTGGTGCCCATCATGATGAAATTGAAATGGACAATTCTATTTCCCAGATTGTACAGGTATGTGATGCTATTTCTGGTGCGAGGCCTGGAGCTAGAAGCCAGCTTCAAGAAAATTACCTTCAGAGACTGAAAGATCTTGAAGATGTTTGTTATACCTACAAAGGAGTTACCAAAGCATATGCAATCCATGCTGGCAGAGAACTCCGTGTATTTGTAGAATCAAGTGAAGTTGATGATCAGCAAACCAAACAGATATCTCTTTCTTTGAGCAGAAAAATCAAAGAAGAGATGACTTATCCTGGTCAAGTTAAAGTCACGGTAATCAGGGAAACTCGATCAGTTAATACCACTAAATAAACCATGTAGAGACCTTTGCACTAAATTTCAGTAATAGCATTAGAATATGTGAATTAATTGAGTTTAGAAAATTATTTAACATTGACTTAAAATACTTGTATAATTCAACTCATTGTCGTATCTTGGCTGTCGCTATGTGTTTCAAATCTTATCATTCTAAACGCAAGTTTGTCAAAGAAGCATTTTTTTTCTTTCGTAAAAAATTTTTTTCGTCTTTTTATTGAATTATTTATAACAATCAACCCTTTTCATTGTCATATTTATAATTATAGAGTAATTTAAATGTTCTATTGATTATTTTTTTTCAAAACCCCCGTTGTAGTGGATAGATGTTAGTATTGTTTGGGATTTTTACTATCTTTGCACACCA
>MPMN01000075.1 GCA_002238525.1 Flavobacteriaceae bacterium bin25 | reverse complement strand
ATTTTAGCAAACAAAATCCGAAAGAACTTAAAATCCTGATTATAGACAATGCCGGCTTTCATGCTTCTAAGAATATAACCATTCCAGAAAACATCAAGCTCATCAGAATTCCTCCTTATACCCCAGAACTTAACCCCGCTGAAAAGGTATGGCAATGGATGAAAGAAAGAGTGGCTATGAAATTCTTTGAAGATCTTGAATCTCTAAAGAAAAAAATAACTGAGGTGATTACGCAACTGAAGTCTGAACGCATCAAATCCATTACAGGATATGATTTGTACACCAAAACCTTTTTGAGCAATTATAACGTGTAAATGGTATAAGTCGTCCCCGCAATAATGTCATACACCATGAAAACCAAGCTAAAAACGGTTTAGAATATGGAACCAAACATAAAGAAGTAGCAACTCATAAATAATTCCTTATCACATATTTGAAAGTAGCCTCCATAACATGACCCATAGAATCACTCTTTTGAAATGCTATATCTTTAGTGTAATCATAGATTTCTCCCTTAAGCCTATTGAGATTTTCTCTTGTTGAAATCTTACTGCCCTTCATTACATCAATGATTTTTTGTAATCTAATGTTTGAGCTAGTAATTCGTCGAGCGACAATTGAACGCTCCTCCACTTTGTACTGAAAAACAGAATCTTTAGTCAAATAAGACCGAACCAATTCCATCAATTGGATATTTTCTTTGAAAAACTGTGGACGATATACCATGAATTTTCCTTCATAACACTGCTGGTCAAAATCAATAGCCCTTATTTTATACACCACATGATCAAAATCATGAGTCGGAATAATCACAAAATTATACGCCCGCATATCCCCCAACAAACGAATCATCGAACGCTCATTGAATTTAACATACTCTTTGGCAATTTGAGATTTCTCACTATCAGAACACTGATTTAAGTATTCATCAATGAACACATCTCCTGGTATTCCCACTATATGTTCTTCTATTAACAAATGTTCATTGACCATATAATTCAAATTATAAGGTGACAACATATGCTCAAACTCCAATCCAAATACCCTGGATGAATCCGTTCTTTTGATGTAGAAATAAGTGTAATTATCATTCAATGTATTTCGAACCTTTACCCGAAATGGATGGGAATTACCAAAAGTACAATAGTCAACAGCATCAACATTAAAATACTGTAGATTTGATTTACTTCCATCAGAATGCAGCATATTATAAACCATTTTTAGGTTTTGCTCTACCTCAAAACGCTCCGATTCTTTATAATAAACCCTAATCCATAAGGTATCTTGATTTCTTTTGTCATAAATGGCTGTAGAGCCAGAATATCTAGTTAAATCATTATAGGTAAGAGAAATATTTACCCACCTACGATATCGCTTTAGGTATGATTTTAGTTCTTGAGATAACCCGAAAAAGGGCTTTTTTTTTGAAATTAATTTTTCTTGAATCATCTTTCGAAAGTAGCAATTTGTAATATTGTGGTAGTAATTTAGTCTACATCTTATATGACTCAAAACAATCAACCACCAATTCTCCTTGAACTAGACTCTCTTTCTAAAAATTTTGGAAAAATTAAAGCTGTTGACTCCCTTTCAATGCGCATCGAAAAAGGAAAAGTATATGGGCTACTTGGTCCAAATGGCAGCGGGAAATCAACAACCCTCGGAATGGTACTAAACACAGTGAATCCTTCAAGCGGGTCCTACAAATGGTATGAGGGGCATATACCTTTTAAACAAGCAAGAAAAAAAATCGGTGCCATCATAGAACGTCCTAATTTCTACCCCTATTTAACAGCTATCAAAAACCTAGAATTAGTCTGTATGATTAAGGAATACCCCACGGATGGATTAGAAGAAGTTTTAAAGTATGTAGATTTATGGGACCGGAGAAATAGCAAATTCAAAACCTTTTCCTTAGGGATGAAACAACGTTTGGCTCTTGCTTCATCCCTGATTAATAAACCAGAAATGCTGATACTTGATGAACCAACAAATGGATTAGATCCCGAAGGTATTCATAAAGTACGTGATTTGATCAAAAAAATAGCCTCAAGAGGAACTACCATATTGCTTGCATCACACCTACTAGACGAAGTAGAAAAGGTTTGTACCGATGTAGTTATATTAAAAAATGGGGTAAAGTACTATGAAGGTTCTGTAAGTGATCTTTCGAAAAATCATGGATATATCGAACTGATATCTGAGGATGTAGAATTGCTAATACAATTATTTGAATCCCACAAGGATATAAGCAAAACAGAAATTCTAGAAGGTAAATTAATCCTCTACCTTAAAAATGAACTATCTGTGAAAGAGATCTCTAAACAACTTGCAGCTAAATCTATATATGTGACTCATCTTGTAAAAAAAGTACCATCTCTTGAGGAACGCTTTTTGCAAATTACCAAAACCCCAAAATAATGATACGTCTGGTTAAAATTGAACTATTCAAACTTTACCACAATAGATTCGCTAGAATTTTGGTCATCATCTATTTTTTGCTGATTTTAAGTGCGGTCCTCTTTACTTCCATTGAAGTTGATTTGACTTTTGTAAAATTTTATTTCGCCGAACAGGGAATATTTAATTTTCCATATATATGGCATTTCAATACCTACATGATTGCCATTTTAAAAATTAATTTGGCGATTGTAGTCATCTACATGATTAATAATGAGTTTGTTTATCGAACACTAAAACAAAACTTAATTGATGGGCTTTCTAAAAGGGATGTGTTGAATTCTAAGTTTTACACCTTGGTTTTATTCGTAATCTCTTCCACCCTATTTGTATTTCTATTAACCTTAATACTAGGTCTCATCTATTCTGATTATAATGAACTGCAAATCATTCTAACAGATATGGAGTATATATTGGCTTATGGGGTAAAACTCCTCGGATTTTTTTCGTTCTGTATGCTCTTGGTTTTTCTTTTAAAAAGAGCAGTAATTGCTATAGGAATGCTGATAGCATGGTATATTTTAGAAAAAATCATTAGGGCAATATTAAATGTTAGATTAAAAGATGATTACCTTTTGCAAGCAAGTGATATAGCACAGTTTTTTCCCCTTCAATCTATGAGTAATTTGATTGCAGAGCCATTCACTAGATTTTCCATTGTCCGAAATATTGCTCAACAGACAGGGAACCCTATCACCAAGAATTACGATATAACCCTTCTGTCTATAGTCATTGTTCTGGCTTGGACAGTCTTATTTTATTTGTGGTCTTATAGAATTCTTAAAAAACGAGATCTTTAAGTTTGATTGTCATTCTCTTTGCATTCAATTTGCATTGCTAATAATCGAACGAATTTCACAATAAAATAGTTGGTCCCTGAATCTATTCCCATACCACCATTGAAGTAATTCGTCATCAATTAGTTTTGCTGTTCATTAAAGATAAATTGAAATTTAATTTAGTTTCTTCATTTTCTCCAACTGGTGATCAGCCAGAAGCTATAAATGAGATTGTCAACCGGATAGAAAATAATTCAAAGTATACAACCCTCAAAGGAGTTACCGGTTCGGGTAAAACCTTTACTGTGGCCAACGTTTTGGAACGAATCCAGCGCCCTACCCTTGTATTGACCCATAATAAAACTTTGGGGGCTCAACTCTACACCGAATTCAAGCAATTTTTCCCAAATAATGCTGTTGAGTATTTTATATCCTATTACGATTATTATCAACCCGAAGCATATCTGCCAACCACAGGAGTCTATATCGAAAAAGATTTATCCATCAATAAAGAAATAGAAAAACTTAGACTAAGTGCTACTTCAAAATTACTTTCAGGCAGACGTGATGTTGTTGTTGTAGCCTCAGTGTCTTGCATCTTTGGAATTGGAAATCCAGATGATTTTAATGAAACAGTGATATCTATAAAGGTAGGACATAATTTAAATAGAACCGTACTTCTAAAAGAACTTGTCCAGAGTATGCACGCTAGAGCCAATATTGAATTTCAACCAGGGAATTTTCGAGTAATTGGTGATGTGATTGATATTTATCCAGCTTATGGTGATTTCGCTTACAAAATTCACTTCTTTGGGGATGAGATCGAAGAGATTGAATCATTTAATCCAGATACAGGAGAATTATTGGACACCCATCTTTCTTTAAGAATTTATCCTGCGAATTTGTTTGTTACTTCTCCAGAAAAAATCCAACAGGCAATTGAGGAAATTGAATCAGATTTAGAAAAAGAAGTTAAAGAATTTCAAAAAGAATCTAGAATTGACATCGCTAAAAGGCTTCAAGAGCGAACCAAATTTGATCTCGAGATGCTTCAAGAATTAGGATATTGCACGGGAATCGAAAATTATTCACGCTATTTTGATAGAAGACCGCCTGGGAGCAGACCTTTTTGTCTTTTGGATTATTTCCCCGAAGATTATTTGATGGTCATTGATGAATCTCATGTGACGATTCCTCAGGTGCGCGCAATGTATGGTGGTGATAGATCTCGAAAAGAAAATCTTGTCCAATACGGATTTAGACTAAAAGCTGCCATGGATAACAGACCATTGAAATTTCAAGAGTTCGAAACCTTACAAGCCCAAGTTCTCTATGTCAGTGCCACTCCGGCAGATTATGAAATCACACAATCAAGAGGGCATCAGGTACTTCAAGTCCTTAGACCAACCGGTCTTTTGGACCCCATTATTGAAGTCCGCCCCACTAAAAATCAAATTGATGATCTAGTTGAAGAAATTCAGCTAAGAATTGAAAAAGATCAAAAAATACTGATCACAACGCTAACCAAAAAAATGGCAGAGGAGTTGAGCAAATTCCTTTCAAGAATCCAAATTAAGGCATCGTACTTACATTCTGAAGTTGATACCTTAGATCGAGTAGATATAATACAAAACCTACGCTCGGGAGCGATTGATGTTTTAGTTGGGGTGAATCTTCTCAGAGAGGGGCTTGATTTACCTGAAGTATCACTAGTTGTTATCCTGGACGCTGACAAACAAGGATTTTTACGATCGCAAAAAGCACTTATCCAGACTGTGGGCAGAGCAGCCCGACATATTGAGGGTAAAGCCATTTTTTATGCCGATAGTATAAGTAAAGCAATGGAATCGACAATTGATGAAACTAATTTTAGACGAAGAGCCCAAACCATCTACAATCAAAAAAATAATATCACACCAAAAGCCATTCAAAAATCATTAGAAAATGTACTCTCGCGAAAACATCAATTAGCAGACCTAACTCAAAATAAAATAAAAGAAATAGAAAATTTGAAGACTCAAAATCTATCTGTTGAACAAATCAAGAAAAAAATTAAACAGCATGTTCGCTTGATGAATAAAGCTAGTAAAGAACTTGATTTTCCACAAGCTGCATTGCAGAGAGACCTAATTGAAGAATTAAAGTCTCAATTGGCAAAGCATCCCTCTGGCTAAATTATTGCCGATCTAAGTCTCAAAATCCATAATTCCAAATTTTAATGTTCGTTAATCCCCGAAACAATATTATGAGAAAACTTTTGTTTTGTTTATCTCTTGCCGGTATGATATACAGCTTACCAACCTTAGCCCAAATAGATTCTATTCCCGAAAACAGATTAAATGAAGTAATCTTGCAATCGGCAAGAATCGATATCCCATTAATTGAAGATTACAAAACTGTTCATATAATTACTGCAAGAACATTACAACAATGGAACATTACATCTACTGTACAGGCTCTAGAGCGAATCACAGGAGTGGACGTAAGACAAAGAGGTCTCTTTGGTGTACAAGGAGATCTTCAAATACGTGGCGGAGGTTTTGAACAAACCCTTCTTTTGATTGATGGTATCAAACTAGATGACCCTCAAACAGGACATCACACTTTAAATTTTATGATTCCTCTAGAAATCATTGAAAGAATAGAGGTGATCAAAGGTCCTTCAGGAAGAATTTTCGGTCAAAATGCCTTCACAGGTGCTATAAATTTCATCACTAAGACTAGCACTCAAAAAAGCACAATGGCAGAAATAGAATTGGGGAATTATAATCGGCGAAAGATCTCTACAAAATTCGAAAGGCAAGGAATCCTTTTTTACGGTGATTTTCACACTTCGGATGGTTATCGCTACAATTCAGATTTTAAAATTCAAGATTATTTTCTCAAAGCTAGTGTGGGTCATTCAAAAAAAGTTCCAATTGACTTTATTTCTATGTTTTCATCAAAAGATTTTGGAGCCAATGGATTCTATGCTACTCCCGAAGCAACAGACCAGTATGAAGAAACTCAAGCAAGTTTGATTGCTTTTAATTCAACTATTTCTACCCAAAAATGGACTTTAAAACCCAAACTTTTCTGGAGAAAGCACCAAGATATATATCTATTTGTTAGAGACAATCCTGAAATTTATAGAAATCTTCATATCAGTAATAAAATTGGAGTCGCACTAGATACAAGCTTTCATTCCATCATTGGTTCTACTGGTATTGGGGTGAATATTACAAAGGTATTTCTTGCTAGTAATAATTTAGGAGATTGACAAAGAACTGAGTCATAAATTTTTGTTGAACAACAAATAGGGATGTTTAATCAATTACTAGATTTGACAGCAGGATTTGCATATAGCCATTATACGGACTTCGGGAGTTTTTTCTATCCAGGAATTGACTTAGGTCTTGATTTAGCCAAACGAGTGAAATTATATGGGAATTTAGGTTATACATATAGAATTCCTACCTAATACCGATCTTTTTTACAGTGATCCAACAACATTAGGAAACGATCAATTAAAAACAGAAGAAATGTTTTCACAAGAAATCGGGGCCAAGTACCAATCGGATGCAGCTAAATTACTTGTAGCATTTTTTAACAGAAATGCCATCAATCTCATTGACTATGTCAAAGAAAGAGAAGAAGATCGTTGGGAGGCTAACAATTTAAGGGAACTACATACTTGGGGGATGGAGCTAGATGTCTCTGCATACTTGAACATTGGTAAAACCCTTCAAGAAATCCGGTTTGGATACACATATTTAAACGATACACTTAAAGACGCTTTTACACTTTTTTCTAGGTATTCTATTAATTCTCTAAAGCACCAATTTACAGTTAACCATACATCAAGTCTAACGAAATTTATGTCAATAAATTCATCGCTTAGGTATGGCCAAAAACCCAATGACTTAAGCTATCTGGTTGTAGATGTTGGAACTCAATTGAATTTTCGTCAATTTGCATTGAGAATTTCTGGATACAATATTTTCAATGAACAATACAGCTTAACAAATTTTATTCCTATGCCCCTGGGAAATGTCTCTATTTCTATGCAATATAAGTTCTAAAGCAATGGTTTAAACTTCAGGGTTATAGTTTTGGTATATAGATTATAAATAAGATCATTAACTCGATTTTAGGATGTACCCGTACGCAAGTTTATCATGTTGTTCCATTTTCGGTCTTTTTAGTCAGATGAAAAATTTGTATTCTTCATTTATTTGAAAACTTTACAATTATCTTGTCTTTCTATTGATATATTTCTATTTTGAGACAATTGATTTCAAATATCAATAAGCATTTTTTTAAAACACCCATTGTAATGGCCAAATTGGGTAGGGCTATGCACTTTCGCTATCTACACACGAATATTTTCCCCCATCTTGTTCAACTTAACCAAAAGTATTAACCCAAAAAACTAAACCAAAGAAGTCTTATAATTCTCATAGTGAATGTCCAAGAATTAATAGAGGAAACTACATAAACCACTTCATTTGGATCTTGACACTGAATTTCCTATCATAAAAGAAAAGTCGCCTACACTTTTTCAACGAAAAGAGAGAAAATGAAGTAGAATAGGAACGTAAATTCTTCTGTCTAAAAACTGAAATAGGCAAAATAAATTGGAAGCATATCTCCCTCATAAACCGGCCAAAATAGTTCAAATTAGAGGGCTTTATCGTAGTGGATAGATTCATAAGTGTTGAATTAATAGGAAAATAATATTAATTTTGGCAAACTTATGCGCATAGAATTTCTTACTCATTTATAAGTTTAGTATATTTGACGGCCTTACAAAAGGTATAATGAACTGCTGCTTTGTTTGGAGGTGTCCTATTTGTCCTGACATGATTGAGTTTTGGTACAGACTAGCATTTATCCAAATGTTCCTTAATGTAATTACCCCCCCCTATTTTGGAGTAGGGAATAGGTCATTCACCCCAATCTTCAAGCAAACTTTTTTTAAGCAGCTTACTCTATTGGGTATGCTCCGTACTTTCTTTTTTCCTTTCTACAACGGAGGATATGGAACCCTTGTTTCCCTATATTCTCAAACCCCAATAGGGGGGGGTAAATACATCACATGATTTTTTATCTGTCCGTTTTGAGGGGATTCATTCATTACAATCAATTATAAACATCAACAAACCTATTAAATATACTATCCGATGAGATTAAGAATCTTTTCACTTCCATTATTTGTTTCCGGAGTAGCATTACTCCTATTATTTTCCTGTAATGATGAAGTTACGCCCACACCACCAATTGAGCCAGTAGTGGCTAAGTTTACCATTGCCACATCTACAGGTGTTGGCGGTTCGATAACCTCTAGTCAAAGTGTAGATGGTGGTCAGTCGGTGACCGTTACTGCCACAGCCCAAGAGCACTATCAGTTGAAGCAATGGACAGGCGATTGTGGTAGTTTTGACAAGGACAATTCAGAAATCACCATCACCGCTTCCAAGAATTGTCAGATTGGAGCTGAGTTTGAAAAGATCAAGTATAGCATCACCGCCGGTTCAACCGATGGAGGTAGTGTCAGTGAGGGGGAATTATCAAGAGAATATGGACAGATAGCCTCTTTTACAGCAGAACCTGAAGAAGGCTATCAGTTAAGTGGATGGACAACAGCAGAAAGTAGCGAATGTCCTGACCTTATAGCCGTCAACAACAAAGTGACCCTCACTGTAGCCGGTAATTGCAGTTTGGAAGCGGTCTTTACCAAGGCACCCCGAACGATTACGATAGAAGAGAACGAGAATGGGGAAATAGGCATCACCCCATCTACAACAGTTGATCATGGTGATGAGGTAGTGGTTACTGCTACAGCCGATGAGCATTATGCCTTCAAGGGTTGGTCTGGAAGCTGTGGAGAATTAAACCTGACTTTCGGGTCGAAATACGCCCAAAACCCCTACCAGGCCTGAAAAAGGCACCATTTCCAACTGTTACTTTAATGGACACATTTTGTTCTGATCAATACCAATAAGTTCTAATGCTCTCTGTTGAATCTCCGTTGCCTGAGACATTACATGAATCACTCGGTCAGGATTTCCAGGCGGACTTACCTCATTCAACGTCAAGGTTCCCAGATCGTGCATCAGGGTTTTGAAGCTGTGTACAGGATAACCATCTTTTGTAGTTCTGGTGTTCTGTTTCTTTATGGCACTATCTGATACTTGTGCCTTGCCAACAGGCGTAGTTCGCTTTTCTTTGGCTTTATCCTTGTGCTCATCAATGAACAATAAAGGTGCCAGTTCACGTTTCAAATGCCATTCCATATAATATCCCAGCATACATAGAAACACATGACCTCTCACATGAGCCTCACTATAAACATAAATCGGACGGATTCTCAAGGAAGTAGTCTTGATGGAGCGAAAAGCTTGTTCCACAAAAGATAGTGATTTATAAGCTTCTACAGTTTCTGATGTCCCCAATTCTGAGGATAATACATTGGTTCGCACCACATAAATACCATCCAAAGCTTCTTCGGCCTTGATTTTCTCTGTCAGACGTTTCCACACTATTGAACCATCAGACACCTTTACCTGATAATGCTTGGCCATATTCCTCTTACCG
>MPMN01000007.1 GCA_002238525.1 Flavobacteriaceae bacterium bin25 | reverse complement strand
ATATCAATGCTGCCAATAACATCAGGGACATCGGAGCGTGTTCCTTCTTCCAAAACCCTCTGAGAGGGAACAACTTTGGGAGTAAAGAGTGTTCCTTGTCGAATCGGGCGATGGTACACCGAACCTTTAAAATACCTTGGATCATGCATGGTCGTAAAGGGAAAAAGGGGGTAAGTCAACATGAGTAGATGTTCATCTACATATAGCTTTCGTTTTAAACGAATTCTAATCCACAATAAAGTGATTAGAGCCAATAAAGAGTCTTCTAAGTGGAAAGGACTTGTATTGGTTATAGTTTGGAAGTTCCCAACTTACATCTATTGGTCTAGATTGGGTATGGTATTGATACTTAGTCATCAATAGAAATTAGGATTCGTATGTAGAATCAATTGGGAGTTTTCTGGTCTGCTAAAAAATGACTTTTAAGAGTTGTTTGCACTCGGTTTAACCAAAAAAAAATGAAATAAGTAGCTCAGTTTATAGTATAACATCCAAACATCATCTTTTACACATGAATAGTTAGTGAAAAAAGAAATACGTCAAGTATATAGATGAAGAGCAAGAAAAGTAGGGTTTTCTATACCAATCAACACACTATGCACAAGTGAAATTTTGCCATAACAAGAAATTTTGTTAATCAACTAAATGAACTATTCCATAACAAAGTTATTAGCCCCAAATTTTTATTTGCGAGACCCAAAATCAATTAAAACAATTATTATCCTGACAAAATGACAGGTATTTTTAATTGGTATTTTATTTGAATAAGTAATCAAAACTTATAATACATAATAAATGGAGACAACCAAAAAGGGGAATATTAATGTTTCGGTGGAGAACATCTTCCCGCTAATCAAAAAATTTCTATACAGCGACCACGAGATCTTTCTTAGAGAACTAGTATCCAATGCCACTGATGCGACAACCAAATTGAAACATCTTTCAAGTATTGGAAAAATCAAAGAAGAGGTTGGTGATTTGAATATTGAAATAAAAGTCAATAAGAAAAACAAAAAAATTCATGTAATTGACTCAGGTATTGGAATGACTCAAGAAGAGGTCGAAAAATATATCAATGAAATAGCGTTTTCAGGCGCTGAAGAGTTTTTGGCGACATATGATGAGACTGAGAACAAGAAAAAAAGTGGAATAATTGGCCACTTTGGATTGGGTTTTTACTCTTCATTTCTTGTAGCTGATAAAGTTGAAATCATCACACAGTCATACCAAGAAAATGAACCCACAGTCCATTGGACATGTGAGGGAACCCCTGCTTATGATCTAGTGGAAACCAAAAAAAGACAGCGAGGTACTGAAATCATCTTACATATCTCCGATGATTCAAAAGAGTTTTTAGATGATATAAAGATTGAGGGATTGCTTAATAAATACAGCAAGTTCATCCCCGTTCCTATCAAATTTGGTACTCAAACCGAAACTCTTCCTTTGCCGGAAGATGCTCCAAAAGATGCCAAACCAGAAACACGTGAAGTTGATAAAATAATCAACAATACCTCACCGGCATGGATAAAATCCCCTAGTTCACTAAAAGACGAAGACTACAAGTCATTTTATCGTGAATTATACCCTACCCAATTTGAAGAACCCCTTTTTCATATTCATCTTAATGTAGACCACCCATTTAAACTGACCGGAATTTTATATTTCCCGAAACTCAAAAACGATTTAAGTGTCCAAAAAGATAAAATTCAACTCTATCAAAATCAGGTTTTTGTGACTGATAATGTTGAAGGGATTGTCCCGGAGTTTTTGACACTACTCAGAGGGGTAATTGATTCTCCTGATATTCCTTTAAATGTTTCAAGAAGTTATCTGCAATCAGATGGAGCAGTTAAAAAAATAAGTGGACACATCACTTCTAAAGTTGCGGCAAAACTCCAAAACCTCTTCAAAAAAGATAGAAAAGGATTCGAGGAAAAGTGGAATGGCATCAAGGTGATTATTGAGTACGGAATGTTAAGCAATGATAATTTCTTTAAAAAGGCCCAAAAATTCGCTCTTTACCCAACTACAGAAGGAGATTATTACACTTTTTCTGAATTGGAAGAAAAAATAAAAGACACCCAAACGGATAAAGACGAAAAACTTATTATTCTTTATACTTCTGATATTCAAGAACAACATATCTATATCCAAAATGCAAAGGAAAAAGGATATACCGTTTTACTCTTTGATTCACCTATTTATGGACATTTACTTCAAAAATTGGAAACTGATAAAAACAAGACAAGTTTTTCCCGTGTGGACAGTGACTCCATAGATAATTTGATAAAAAAAGATGAAAAAATCGTCTCAAAACTTGACGATAAAGAACAAGAAAAACTAAAAGAAATCGTCAAAGAGGTGATTAAAGAACCTTATATCGTACAACTAGAGCCTCTTGACAGCAAAGACCTTCCTTTTGTTATTACGCAACCTGAGTTTTTGAGAAGGTGGCAAGAAATGCAATCGGTCGGGGGAACCGGAATTGGTGGAGATATGCCTCCATCTTACAATGTAATTGTTAATACCAACCATGATTTGGTAGTTCAGATTCTCAACACTGAGGAAGCAGAAAAAAGAACTAGTTTAATCAATCAATCTTTTGACTTCTCTAGACTTTCACAAAACTTACTCAAAGGTGAAGAATTGACTAATTTTATCAAAAGAAGTATTAAGCTGATTAAATAAAGTTTGAACCCATCGGAAAACCAAACCGCCCAAAAGTTTCATATTCCAGATGGTGAAATCTCGTTGTTCGATTCTTTTTTCAATAATACCATTTCAGAATTCTATTTCAAGGTTATTCAAAGAGAAATAAATTGGAAACAACATCGTATTAGCCTCTTTGGAAAGTCTATTCTCGAACCTAGGTTAACTGCTTTTTATGGAAGGCCTGGTGTTTCATATAAGTATTCCGGAAAGGTCATGCAAGCTCAAAAATTGACCAAAGAACTAATTGAGATACAAGAGAGCATAGAACGATTTAGTAAAACAAATTTTAACTCCATCTTGTTGAACTATTACCGATCCGGCAATGATTCAATGGGATGGCATAGTGATGATGAGTCCTGTCTTGGTAAAAATCCGACAATAGCCTCAATAAGCTTGGGAAGTACAAGAAAAATGCATTTTAAGCATAAAACCCTTAAAAACCAAAAAGTCAACATAACCCTCAACAACGGTTCTCTTCTTCTGATGAGTGGGTCTCTTCAGCATCAATGGAAACATCAAATTCCAAAGTCTAAAAGGATCTTCCTTCCTAGAATAAATTTAACTTTTCGGAAAATTTACATATCTTCATAACCGCAACCAACCAAACACAATTTATTGTGTCCTCTTTTTTATGGCAGCCCTTCCAATGGTATATAATCATAAATAACCAATTGGTGTTGTATTGTAATTTTTACCATCAATCATAAAAACTACCTCTCAAGTATTAAACGAAACTGAACCCATTCCATATTTTGAATTATTTTAGTCAGATTAATTAATTTTCATGACCATTATCCTAGTAATTTGAGGATTTTTTATTTCTTCTTTCTTGCATCATTTATAATAGGATTAAACTCAGGCTACGGCCAAAATAAATTCCCCCACGTTAATATCAATTATACTAACCAAGAAATCCTGATCGATGGCCTAGACAATGAAGAGGCTTGGCAAAACGCGGAGATTGCCAATGATTTCTGGCAACATTTTCCATCTGACAGCATAAAAGCTATAGAACAAACACAATTCAGAATACTCTCAAGCGACACCCACCTTTATGTGTTTGTTGATGCCTTTAGTAGTCAAAAGAATTATCGTACACCCTCTTTAAAACGAGATTTTGCCGGACGGGGTGTAGACAATATTACCCTTGTACTAGATACTTTTTCAGACTCCACCAATGGAATTTATATAGGTTCAAACCCCTTTTCTGTGCAGCGTGAAGGACAAATTGCAAATGGAGGACAAAGCAGATATGACTTCGACAACAGCTGGGATATCATCTGGGAAGTAAAATCAGTCCAGGTTGAAGGAAAGTATACAGTTGAATTCAAAATTCCTCTTTCCCAAATTAAATTTCCTGAGGGAGAAAAAACCTGGCGTTTCAACATTTATAGATACAATACGGCTACTTATGAGTGGTCAACATGGTCTCCAATTCCTCAAGAAATGATTCCTGTTAATATGGCATTTATGGGAACTATAGAATTCGATAATCCTATTGAAAAATCTAAAACTCCTATCTATATCATACCATATGTAAATAGCATAGTCTCAAAAGACTATACGGATTCAAACAAATCCAATAGCTGGGTCAAGAACCTAAATGTTGGACTTGATAGTAAAATTTCTATTTCAAATGGAATGAACCTAGATCTGACCATAAATCCAGATTTTTCGCAGGTTGAAGTAGATGATGAAATTGTTAATCTAACCCGTTTTGAAGTTTCACTCCCAGAAAAGAGACAGTTTTTTATTCAAAATGAAGATCTATTTTCTGATTACGGAAATTTTCGAGACTCACGACCTTTTTTTTCAAGACGAATCGGCATTGGAGAAAATAAAGATGGAGAAAATATAGAAAATAAAATCATTGGTGGGCTTCGGCTCAATGGAAAACTAAACCCCTCTACAAGATTAGGATTTTTGAATATTCAAACTACCGAGGATATAGAAAATGAAATTCCTTCAAACAACAATACGGTCTTTGTCCTCCAAAAACAAGTTTTTGGTCGCTCTAATTTGAGTCTTTTATTAGTTAACCGAGAAACTTTTAAAGACTACAAATTTTTATCCCAAGATGATCGTTATAATCGTATTCTGGGTCTAGATTACAAATTGGCATCATCTGACAATTCTTGGACAGGTGATTTTTTTTACCACCAATCATTTGCAAATAATATTGAACAGGATAGATCCAGTTTTGGAGCTAGGTTAAGCCGTCAAACAAGAAGCTTATATTTTCGATTAGGTGGGGTATATGTAGGACAAGAATACCGGGCAGATTTAGGATTTGTTAGGAGAACTGGAGTATATAGACTTTTTCCCGCGGTCGGTTATACTTGGTATCTCAAGAAAAGTAAAATAAATTCTATTTCACTTAGACAAAATCTATTCTTAACCTATCAAAATAATAATGGCTTTGAATCAAGTGATATTACCCATCTGACTCAGTCAACTCTAGAGTTTAAAGATATGAGTCAGATAGAATTTCAATACTGGAACAGATATACTTATCTCTACGAGCCATTTGATCCTACAGGCAATGACAATATAGACTTACCTGAGAATTCTGGCTATAATTATGGCTATATCAATCTGAAATATACTTCTGACTTTAGTCGAAATTTTTTGTTTGGAATCGAAACAGAGCTCGGACAGTTCTATAGTGGTAAAAAGTATTCTTTAGAAAGTGAGTTTAGTTTAAGAGTCCAACCTAGATTTGTTTCGAGATTGATTGTAAATCTCAACCATATAGATTTACCTGATCCTTATCCAACCGAAACATTAGTTTTGGTAAACACTAAATTCGAATTTTCATTTACCAGAAAGCTGTTTTGGTCGACTGTTCTACAATTCAATACACAAGGAGAAAATTTTGGAATTAATTCACGATTACAATGGAGATTTGCTCCTCTTTCAGATCTTTATCTTGTCTATAACGACAACTACAAAACCAATGGAGCCTTTGATTTTGATGTTGAATCGAGAAGTATTAATCTCAAGCTGAGCTATTGGTTAAATATATAGTATGAATGGAATTATAAATTTTTTTAGTTTGCTATTTGGTGTTTTATTCTTGGCGTGGTTTTGCCAACCAAATAAAGCCAATGATGACAATCTAATGACAATCTCAGGCACAGTTAAAGGCCTTAGAAAGGGTACTCTTTTCTTGCAAAAAGTGAAAGATTCACTCATTATAAATGTAGATTCTGTTTTGGTTGCTGGTTCTCCGGATTTTGAATTATACCATCAAATTGAAGAACCTGAAATCTACTATTTATATCTAGAAAAAAAAGATAGCGATTCTCTAAATGATGTCATTACGTTTTTTGGAGAACCCGGGAATATTACTATAAATACTCAGTTAAGAACATTTGAGAGCAGCGCGATTGTCAAGGGTTCTGAAAACCAATTATTGCTCCAGAAGTTTATTTCTCAACAGCGTCGATTTAGAGATAATCATTTAGATTTACTTCAAGACTATTTTAATGCTACAAAAAATAAGAATACAATGCTTGCTGATTCTCTACAGCGAGACATTGATAATTTAGTTAAAAGAAGGTATCTCTATGCCATAAATTATGCGGTACAAAATTCAGATAAACACATTGCCCCGTACATTGCCCTCACACAAGTCCTCGAAGCACAGACTGTATGGCTTGATACAATCGCCAACCAATTATCAGATGAGGTAAGTCATTCAAAATACGGGCGTGAGCTGATAGAATATATTGAAAGACGAAAATTAGATGAACTTGAAACGAAATAACAAACGGAGATCCACTCTAAGAATTAATTCATGCCAAGCAAACACATAATACTTAAGCTCATTTTATCTGTCTCTTAAACTAGATAATCAGTCCCAATTAAAAAACCTACGATTTTGTGAAATGTTTATAAAATCTAGGGAATATGATTTGTAACCAGATGGTGTAATGGTGGGGGAAATTCTCTATATTATCTTTTAAATTTTCTAGTGAAATCCATTTCCATTCTGCTACTTCTTGTGGGTTGATTATCGGAGGGGTATCAGTTTCACCCACAAAAACATGATCAAATTCATTTTCAGTTAACCCACCTCCAACATCAGCCTTGTAGATGAAACTGAAGAGAAATTTCAATTTTATTGATAATCCCATTTCTTCATCAAGCCGTCTGTGAGCTGCTTCTGTCACACTCTCTCCAATATATGGGTGCGAACAGCATGTATTGGCCCAAAGATTGGGGGAGTGATATTTTGATTCGGCCCGTTTTTGGAGTAATAATTTACCTTGAGAATTCAATACGAATACTGAGAATGCCCGGTGCAAAATACCCTTTTGGTGTGCTTCCAATTTAGGCATATAACCAATTGCTTGGTCATTTTTATCCACTAAGACGAGTAGTTTTTTATTATTATCCAAATGCTAATTTAACTTTCCAAATGTATGTCATACTAATGAAACCTTTGCATAGTTGATTTTTCAAACTTACCTCAAAATTTGAGGTAAGTTTTGAGTTTTTGTTCGCTTGATTCAGACTTAATTCATCATTTTCTTGATAATTTTTGTCTACTTATTCCGCTTACTAAGTTCTACATTATACCTTATGAGGTCCATTTTGGCTTTTTACCCACCTCATTTCACCTCCAGAGGCTCCAATCTCCCAGAACGTTTCAAATTCAATGCTATGGTCTCCAAAATTTACTGATGATAAGCTTTCTCCAATTCCTTCAGCCTGGTGGTTTGACATCTAAACCAGAGATGTAAGCCAACAAAGGTCTATTTCTCGATCCAGTGCTTCATGTAACTATTGCAAATTTAGCATCTATAAAACTGATAGATAGATATATAAATGATTTAAAGTGATCAAACGGGAATAAAAGTCGGGATTAAACAACTGAGTAAGACAAATATCCTAAAACGAATGTCGCGTTGGCGGTTCGTTCTTAGCGGATTTTCCAAATATTTATTTCATCCCAGTAAAATATTCGCTGAAATCAATTTCTGATTTGTGGTTATATTGTATTGTATGTGGAGTAGAAGTCGATCAACGACAACTATATGTATCCCACTTTTCATGAGTACTTATATTGATTGATTCTGCATTCCATTATGTTACATCTTATCACGAATGGTAAGAGGTCTTGGCTATAAGATCGTTTACCATTACCAGTATCAACAACAGTAAAATCTTCTCTTTCGACGGAACGTGCCCCATTGTCCGGGATGTTTTTGGATGCATTGATATCAGCATTTTCTGAAAGCCTACATTCTAAACATCTAAATTTTGATTGTGATGTTCTATTGTTCTTGTTCGTATATCTACAACCATTACATTGTTGAGAGATATAAGCCGGATTCACTTCAAAGACCACAGATAGCTCCGATACACAAAATTGAGACCTATACCATCCTGTCTTTAAAATCACCCTATTTAAACCACTCTTATGTTTGATCTTTTTTCCTGGATGTTCTATAGTTCCCTTAGCCGATTAGGTTGGAACATCTAGTAATCTTTTTCACTGTATGTCTTAAATCATTATTTCTAGTTTTTTTTATTTTTTGATAATGCTTGGCAATAAGTAAATTCATCTCATAAGAATGATTATTGTCTTTTTGTTTTTCTGCTTTCTTTCAAGGAAATTATGGATCATGCAAAAGAAAAAACTGGCCGTCCGGTTCAGGATACTGACCCATAGAATGGTATCTTTTTAAATCAGAAAAACAAGTCTATTTTGTTTACTCCTTGCGGGAATTACCCACACTGCCATAAAAGAGAAGCATAGTGATGTCCTTTTTAAAAGTCCTTTTCATTGATACCCAAATGAGAGGGAACAGTAGATGAACGCTCTGACAACAAACGCTTTTCCTCTCTACCCATTATCCGTTGAATAACCCTAAAACTACATTGAAGAATATCAGCTGTCTTGATTTTGTTTTTGGTACTATGGAGAACTTTTGCAGCATAACCAGCAAATGCATGCGTGAAATGATCGTGCTGACCAGCCCAGGGAACTTTGATAGTTTTTACACCAGCTGATGACTTTACTTGAGGAACACGACAATGAATAGACCAAATGCATTGAACATAATTTAGATGATGCCAATGACGATTAACCCGATAGCCATATACCGGACTGGAATTATCCGTGTGGGGACAAAGACCATGTCTACCTACAAAGGAAATGAATATATCTAATCGCTTTTTTTCACTGAAAATACCAAATCCTCAACCGCCCAGCTGGTATCAAGATCCAAAGCATCTAAAACGAGACTTTTCTCTATGCTATCCATGTTCATCATAAATCAAATTAACCCAATTAGAAATCCTCCAGAATAACTATTTCACCCAAAAAAATCCAAATTACCATATAATATCTGGTAGAACTTGATTTGTTAATCCAATGCAAAAGTGACTATTCTATACTAAATTCGCCCACTGAATTTGATAAATCCTCTGAGGATATTTTGGAATGACATTAGAAGATGAAATTCGTAAAAGAAGAACTTTTGGGATAGTATCTCATCCAGATGCAGGGAAGACAACTTTAACAGAAAAGTTACTCCTTTTTGGTGGTGCTATTCACCAAGCCGGAGCAGTGAAATCAAACAAAATTCGAAAAGGAGCTACATCAGATTTTATGGAAATTGAACGACAACGTGGAATTTCTGTTGCTACATCTGTATTAGCATTTCACTATAAAGGCACCAAGATAAATATTTTAGATACCCCTGGACATAAGGACTTTGCTGAAGATACATATCGAACTCTAACAGCTGTTGACAGTGTAATTGTTGTTGTAGATGGTGCTAAAGGGGTTGAACTTCAGACCAAGAAACTAGTAGAAGTATGTCGAATGCGTCAAATTCCCATCATCGTATTCATCAATAAGATGGATAGAGATGCAAAGGATCCTTTTGATTTATTTGATGAGCTAGAACGAGAATTAAAGCTAAATCCCACTCCTTTATCTTTTCCGATTGGTGATGGTCAAGATTTCAAGGGAATCTACAACATCATCAAAAAGAATACGCTGTTTTTTTATTCGGAAAAAGACAAACAAAAACTTCCCTCCTACGAGGCTATTGATGACCTAAATTCTCAAGATTTATCTAAATTTTTGGAAAGTGATGAAATTGAAGAATTAGTTCAAAATATTGATGTAATCAGCGAACTATATCCAAACTTTGAAATAGACCCTTACTTAGAATCATCAATTCATCCAGTTATGTTTGGTTCTGCGCTGAAAAATTTGGGTGTAAAAGAGCTTTTAGAAACTCTGGTTGAAATTGCACCATCTCCAAGACCAAAATTGACTGATAGAAGAACAATTAATCCTAGCGAAAAAAAATTTGCAGGTTTTGTTTTCAAAATTCACGCCAATATGGACCCTAAACATAGAGATCGATTGGCTTTCTTGAAAATTGTATCGGGACAATTTGTTCGTAACACTTCCTATTTTCATGTCAGATTAGGTAAAAATTTGAAATTTTCCTCACCTAATGCGTTTTTTGCAGAAAAAAGAAAAGTAATTGATATTTCATATCCAGGGGATATTGTTGGATTACATGACACGGGAAACTTCAAAATCGGAGATACTTTAACAAATGGAGAAAATCTTCATTTTAGTGGAATTCCTAGTTTTTCTCCTGAACATTTTCGATTTATAATCAATAAAAACCCACTTAAGGCCAAACAACTTAAAAAAGGAATTAATCAACTGATGGACGAAGGTGTAGCTCAACTTTTTACTCTTCAAATTAATGGCCGCCAAATCATAGGTACAGTTGGAGTGCTCCAATTTGAAGTAATACAATACAGACTTCTTCATGAATATGGTGCTGAATGTACATATGAAAGCATTCCCGTATACAAAGCATGCTGGGTAGACAAAAACAACCAGCATCCAGAATTTAATGATTTCAAAAGGTTAAAACAAAAATTCTTGGCTACCGATAAACAAGACCAATTGGTTTTTTTAGCAGATTCCCAGTTTTCTCTTTCTCATACCCAGCAAAAATTTCCCAATATTGAATTCCACTTTCAATCTGATTTCAACACTATCTCTGAATCAATGGTTTAGGTCTTTCTATTAAGTTAAATCTGCACCATATTATCTTTTACTCTCAATCTTTTTCGAAATTCCTTGATATTTCTGACTTTTATTTTCTTTCGTAGGAATTTCCAAATAGAGTTTTTTTATTATTGTTATCCAAAGCCTTTAATTGGGATAAGACAATTGGTGACAATTTAATTGTATCCTTGGTATTCATGATTATCCTAAAATGTTCTTGATTGCTGATTTTATTTTCTAAATCTATTTCATCAATAGAAATTATTTTTCCTTTAGAGTAAAATTGACTTGAATAGCTTTTGTTATCAAAATGAAATAGAGGGAACCCTTCTTCTATATTTTCAATCAAGTACTTGTCTGTATTGGAATGCACTTTTAGAGTCCCCAATAAAAGTCCCAAAGAAACTATTGAGAACATGAGAATAGAGATGGAGACTCCAATTAAAAGAAATACTTTTCTTCTTCGAAATTCATTCCACCATGAAGTTACCAACAAAGCTATAGGGACCATTATAGGCAAAATGTAAGGGTGGAGGAGACTTTTTGAAACAGAAAAAAACAAGGGTGTCCATAAAATCCAGAGCAGAAGAAATGAAACCCATTTATCCTTAATGCAGGATTTCCCGTTATTTAATAGCTTATAGATAATAACTTGAATCCATGGTAAAGCAAGTGCAAAGAGAAAAATCCATATCATCCCCAATGGTTGTGACTTTGGAACTCCATATTTGTCTCCTATCCAATCTGAAACAAAAAATCTTTTAAAGTGTTCCCCTAGGACAAAGTAATCTATGAATCCGGGAGACTTAATTTCAGCCATCAAATACCAGGGTAACGCTATTATGAGGGTAATTAATATACCTCTAACCCAAGGGAAAAGAGAACTGACTATACGAAAAGATTTATGAATCCACAACCAAACAACTAGTGGGGGAACAGTCAATATTCCGACTATTGGACCTTTAGCCAATAAACCTATGCCTATGCCGACAAAAAAAAGATATTTCCAATACCAGTTATTGTTTTGGTTCATTACCTCCCAAAAGGACAGCATTACTATTGTTATGCTCAATGCCAGGGCGGTATCTGTTGAAACGACACCGGCATGTAAAAAAAATTGGGGCGTTGTCAATAAAACAAGGCCAGGCAGTAGAAATGGCAGGTTCTTTCTTGATGCATACTTTCCGGTAAGAAGAATCATAAAAACAGAAATCAAGAAATAAGGTAACCGAGCGGCAAATTCATTGATTCCAAAAAATTTAAAGCTACCTGCTGACAGCCAAGTAGACAAAGGTGGTTTTGCCCAAAAAGGGACTCCATAGTCAACTTGTGGGGTGATCCAGTTCCTTGTCTGAGCCATTATCCTCGCAATTTCAGCATAGCGTGCTTCGGTGTTGTCCATTAATGGAACACACATGTTAAGAAGCAATCGCATAAAAAGAAGTAGAAATACCAGAAATAAAAGCCCCTTGGGGCTACCCCTGGTTAGATCAGTCCACAATTTCATTGAGCATTTTTTTATTCTTATACCTAAAATATATATTTATTAAATCTATCCAAACTCGAAAAAAGTATAGGGGACTTACTTTGGATTTATTACCATCAATCCAAGATTGCAAAGGGACTTCCTTGGATATTTTCAACAATTTTTTCTTCCCATATAAACTTAGGATACGATGAAAAATTTCCACATCAAAGAGCCATTTTGACATGAATTGTTCTTGAAAAACTTGAGAAGCAAGTTCTTTATTAAAAATCTTACATCCACACTGAGTATCGTATACTCTTAAATTAAGTTGAAAAGAAATAAGGGTTGCCATACATCGTCCTATAATAAACCTATAAAGTTTTCTCTGAATATTTGAATCAAGTTTTGCAATACGAGATGCAAAAGCAAAGGATATCTGTTGATCTAAATGTTTGCTTATTTCATAACATTCCTCTAATGAGGTAGATAGATCAGCATCCAAATAAGCGATTTTATTGTACCGAAAATTCAAATTGCAATGAGAAAATCCGAAGTGAACAGCATGGGCTTTACCACTGTTTTTTCTAAGACTCAGGATTTCTACATTTTCTTCATATGAAGCCTTTAACTGTCTAAATAAATTAATCGTCTTATCCGTAGAACCGTCATTGACAAAACAAAGCAACACCTGTGGATGGATTTTCAAAAATTCATGGTGCCTATCTGCTGAAAAACGTTCTTCTTCGTTATGTGCGGGTATAACAATAATCAGTTCAAAGTGCTTCATCATTTTTTTTATAGAAAACTCAAGAAAAAATCAACTTTTTTAATCCACTCTGTGTTTTCCATACCATCATTGAGATAACTTTCCAATTGAATATAATTTCCCCAAATGTAAGTGATTAAAGAACTGCCAACCCGGGCAAGGGAATCAAACAAAAGAATCGTATGATGTCTAATTGGCTCAACTAATTTCCAAAGTAATCCAATAAAAGCTTACGATAAATTTTGAAGTGATCTTTGCTGAGATTAATTTGTTACCAATGCACCTATATCGGAGAGAAACCCTTGCACTAAATCTTTGAAATTAGCATTAGAATATGTGATTTAATCTAATTTAGAAATCTATTTAAATATGATCTGGCTTAACCCAATTTTTGGGTTCTTTTTTTACTTTATAATTACTCAATTCGTACTTAAGTCATCTTTTTCTTGATAATGTTTCGATAAATATATATCCATAACACGCCCTTATAGGATTATTTTCAGCCTTTTTTACACCTTATTTCACCATCAAACGCACTAATCCCAGAGAATGGTTCAAATTGTATGCTATAGCCTCCAGTTTATGCTGATGATGAACTTTCTCTAAGCCTTTTAGCCTAGTGATAGGACACAAACCACCAAAAGTCTGTTTCTCGCTCCAGCGTTTCTTACTAATCTCTTAATTCCATTGTTTCTGTTCCTTTGTCAGGGGCTTGTGTCTGTAACCTTTTTCCATAATCAATGACTTACTGCCCATTTCTTCCAGCAATCGATCATTTTTTTTGGACTTATACCCTTTGTCCCCCATTACCTCTGTGCGCTCATCTTCAGGAACCTTCTCCACTATATCCCCTAACCCCTGACTATCATGCTCATTGGCAGGAGTGGTATGAACCCAAGTATCAAGCCATCATCGTTAGTCGTTATATGCCTCTTGTAGCCAAAGTAGGTCTTTAAACGCTACCAGGTGACGCACCTGTTTTTAAACCACCGAGCTTCATGATCCGTATGGGGACTTTCTTCTTCTTTCTTCCGGTGATATTTCTCTTCTTCCATTACTTCCGTATCTGAACGGGCATCTTCTTTTCTATCCTCAGCCATTTGATGATCCAACTTCCCCTTCGGAGAAAAAGGACTCGAAGTAAGCGATGCATCAATGATAGCTGTGCCTTTGACCATCAACCCCTTTTCCGCTAATTGTTTGTTGACCATCAACATGATGGGTTGATACAACTTCTTTCTAGTCAATTCTGAACGAAATCGGAATAAAGTGCTATGGTCAGGGACACTGTCCATTAATTCTAAGCCACAAAAACGACAAAAACTGATACAATCCATAGTCAAGTATTCTGTTTGAACATCTGAAAGACCATACCATACCGAAATCAACTGCATTTTAAATAGGATCATCGGATGATAGGCTTTTTGACCTCTTTGCTTTTTACCGGGCTTATAATGGGTGACTAGATACTCTTCGATTGGTTTCTAGTCAATGTTGGTGTTGATTTGTTTGAAAAATTGGCTTGATGAAGAAGCACTCCTAGTTTGGTGTGGTTCGAAAAAATCATTTGTTTGGAATGATAAGATTTGAAACGCATAGCGAAGGCCAAGATACAACAATAATTTGAATTATACAAGTATTTTAAGTCAATGTTAAATAAACTTCTAGACTCAATTAATTTACATATTCTAATGCTATTACTAAAATTTAGTGCAAAGGTCTCTGATAATTAAATATTTGTTATCTTTATTTTTGATATAGCTGGAGGTATATATGATTACTCTGTTGAAAAATACACTATCTACTCTGACACGGCTATTGTCATGCTATAGATTGACGTTCAGCCAATTACTCCCTAATGAAATCACCCCCCCCATTTATATTTTGGAATAGGGAGCAGGTAGCTCGTCCCAAACTTTATCTAAACTACTTTTTTAAGGAGCTTACTCGCTTCGGGTATGCTTCATACTCGCTTTGTCCTTTCTACCAGGAAAGACTAGCAACCCTATTTCCCCGTATTCCCAAAACCGAACAAAAGATTTTGCCGGTAAATACAACTCAGGACTTTTTACCTATTCGTTTTGAGGGGGTTCATCCCATTCAAATCATTACTCATCAAACAAATAACCAAGAGATAAAATACACCATCCTATGAAATTCAGAATTTTTCAAAATCCATTGTTTATTTCCATGGTAACCCTCATCGTCTTATTTTCTTGTAATAATGAAGATACGCCCACAGCACCTATTCAGCCGGTAGTGACTAAGTTTACCATCGCCATATCTACCGGTGTTGGTGGTTTGATAACCTCTAGTCAAAGTGTAGATGGTGGTCAGTCGGTGACCGTTACTGCCACAGCTCAAGAGCACTATCAATTGAAGCAATGGACAGGCGATTGTGGTAGTTTTAGCCCAGACAATACAGAAATCACCTTCACCGCTTCCAAGAATTGTCAGATTGGAGCTGAGTTTGAAAAGATCAAGTATAGCATCACCGCCGGTTCAACCGATAGAGGTAGTGTCGGTGAGGGAGAATTATCAAGAGAATATGGCCAGATAGCCTCTTTTACTGCTGAGCCTGAGGAAGGCTATCAGTTAAGCGGATGGACAACAGCAGAAGGTAGTGAGTGTCCTGATGACCTTATAGCCGTCAACAACATGGTGACCTTCACAGTTGATGGTGATTGTAGTCTGGAAGCGGTTTTTACCAAGTCTCCTCACACAATTACGATAGAAGAAAACGAGAATGGACAGATATTGATTACACCATCGGAGAATCTTGTTTATGGGGATGAGGTGGAGGTTACAGCCGCAGCCAATGAGCATTATGCATTCCAAGAATGGGTGTTCAGTTGTGGTGAAGAGGATTCTCCGGAAATTGATGTAGAGGAGAATACTATTTCTTTCATAGTTACTAGAGATTGTATAATCAAGGCCAAGTTTACCGAGGTATTATACAGCATTACTGCTGAAGGTGGTACTGGGGGTAGTGTGGATAGTGATGAAGAGGAAAGAGGTTTTGGCCAGGAAGTTCGCATTACAGCTGAGCCGGATGATGGTTACGAATTTGATCGGTGGCGTGCATCGGGTTCTGGTTGTCCTGATGATATCGTTTTGACCAATGAGCAAGTGCGTTTTGACGTAGGTGGTAATTGTTCATTGGAGGCTTTGTTTACAGAGGTAGAATTATCTGGAGGTGGAGATGATCAGGATGATGATGAACCGACAGAGAATGAACCTACCGATACCCAGCCCACTACTACAACTCCAACAAATCAACCGACAACGAATCAACCAACTAATACGCAACCTACCGCTGCTTGCCCTTCTGGGACGAACCCGTTATACACAGATGGTGGAATCATCAAAGCAAGGGATTGTGCTCGGTCATTAATTGGTCAGCGGGTACTAATTGATCCTAGCGATCCATCATCTCAAGAGTATCTTATTGCCGATACTCAAATACTAAGAAGTGAAGTAAGAGGTCGTAGAAACGTTCAATACGTAAATACCACATTTGTTAATAATATGTGGAAATTGTTTAACGATAACACAACATTTAATGACGATATCAGTAAATGGGATGTCAGTAATGTGACCAATATGTATGAGATGTTTTACGAAGCTACCGCTTTCAATCAAGACATCGGTTCTTGGGATACAAGTAGGGTGACCAATATGAGAGAGATGTTTGCAGATGCTCGTTCCTTCAATCAAGATATCGGAAATTGGGATACAAGTAAGGTGACTAATATGTATGAAATGTTTGAAGATGCTCGTTCCTTCAATCAAGATATCAGTAGTTGGGACGTTAATATGGTAACTATTTGCTCTGATTTCTCAGACGGCAGCAGACTCACAAAAGCGAATAAACCCACTTTCGATAACTGTAATGAATCTGGAGGTGGAGATGATCAGGATGATGATGATCCGACAGAGAATGAACCTACCGATACCCAGCCCACTACTACAACTCCAACAAATCAACCGACAACGAATCAACCAACTAATACGCAACCTACCGCTGCTTGCCCTTCTGGGACGAACCCGTTATACACAGATGGTGGAATCATCAAAGCAAGGGATTGTGCTCGGTCATTAATTGGTCAGCGGGTACTAATTGATCCTAGCGATCCATCATCTCAAGAGTATCTTATTGCCGATACTCAAATACTAAGAAGTGAAGTAAGAGGTCGTAGAAACGTTCAATACGTAAATACCACATTTGTTAATAATATGTGGAAATTGTTTAACGATAACACAACATTTAATGACGATATCAGTAAATGGGATGTCAGTAATGTGACCAATATGTATGAGATGTTTTACGAAGCTACCGCTTTCAATCAAGACATCGGTTCTTGGGATACAAGTAGGGTGACCAATATGAGAGAGATGTTTGCAGATGCTCGTTCCTTCAATCAAGATATCGGAAATTGGGATACAAGTAAGGTGACTAATATGTATGAAATGTTTGAAGATGCTCGTTCCTTCAATCAAGATATCAGTAGTTGGGACGTTAATATGGTAACTATTTGCTCTGATTTCTCAGACGGCAGCAGACTCACAAAAGCGAATAAACCCACTTTCGATAATTGTAGTGAATCTGGAGGTGGAGATGATCAGGATGATGATGATGATGATCAGGATGATGATGATGATGATCAGGATGATGATGATGATGATCAGGATGATGATGATGATGATCAGGATGATGATGATGATGATGATCAGGATGATGATTAGGATGATGATGATCCGACAGAGAATGAACCTACCGATACCCAGCCCACTACTACAACTCCAACAAATCAACCGGCAACGAATCAACCTACTACTACGAATCAACCAACTAATACGCAACCTACCGCTGCTTGCCCTTCTGGGACGAACCCGTTATACACAGATGGTGGAATCATCAAAGCAAGGGATTGTGCTCGGTCATTAATTGGTCAGCGGGTACTAATTGATCCTAGCGATCCATCATCTCAAGAGTATCTTATTGCCGATACTCAAATACTAAGAAGTGAAGTAAGAGGTCGTAGAAACGTTCAATACGTAAATACCACATTTGTTAATAATATGTGGAAATTGTTTAACGATAACACAACATTTAATGACGATATCAGTAAATGGGATGTCAGTAATGTGACCAATATGAGAGAAATGTTTGCCCATGCTACTTCTTTCAATCAAGATATCGGTTCTTGGAAAACCGGAAAGGTGACCAATATAAGTTGGATGTTTAACAATGCTCGTTCCTTCAATAAGTCACTAAATTGGAATACAAGTAAGGTGACGAATATGACTGGGATATTTCTTGGTGCTTCTTCCTTCAATGGAGCTATCCGTAATTGGAATACAAGTCAGGTGACGGATATGAGTGGGATGTTTTCCGGTGCTTCTTCCTTCAATAAGCCACTAAATTGGAATACAAGTAAGGTGACGAATATGACTACGATGTTTTCCGGTGCTTCTTCCTTCAATCAAACAATCAGTGGTTGGAATGTTGGTATGGTGACCCTTTGCGATGGGTTTTCAACATATAGCAACCTCACACAAAGTAATACCCCTAATTTCACCAGTTGTAACCCTAATTAAGTTTTTAGACCAACCATTACCGGTCCCTGTGCTCAGTACTTTTTTTAAAGAGATCGTTCAGATCAGGTATGCCCTATACTTGCTTTTTCCTCTCTATCAGGAAGAATCTGCAAACCTATTTCCCCGTATCCTCAAAAACTAAAAAAAATACCAGCAAATACAGTACAACTAGTTGCCCATATCCTAACATCAACACATAACTTTCTAGTGATTATTGAGTTTTTCAAAATACTCTACTTATTCCCATAGTAACCCTCTTGGTCCTATTTTCCTGAAACTCATTGTTAGTTCGGGTTTATTCTCTATTGATCTTCGTCCTAACTTCACAAGATGTAATCCTTAATTAAGTTTACAGACAAACACTCTTCTATTCGTGTTCTCAATAAATCAATCCAATTTAAAATGGTTTGCATCTTTGGTTTGAAGAAAGTCTCCTCCTTTATTTTCAAGATGAATCTCATTTTGGATTAATGATCAAACGAAAGCGTCTGTTGGTCTCCAAAAGTGTCCATCCAATTGATGAATATCAGCATAGTTATCAATGGCTTGGTTAAGGGGTGACTTTTGGTCTATCATAGGAAATAGTTTTTCTCTCGAAACATCATCAGTGTCTAATGATAATTTCAAGGGTTTTCTGAAAGATTTTTGTTCCCTCTTAGAGAGTTAGCAAACAAAATTCGAGAGAACTTAAAACCATGATTAATGACAATGCTGGCTCTCACGATTGTAAGAATATGACCATTCCAGAAAACATGAGACTTGGATATTTGGTCAATATATCCTGTCTAAAAAGAGAGAAGTTAGCCTTATATAGCTTTGATTTTGGGGATATTGATTTTTGTTCGTGTAGACATATAGTAAATTTTTTGTGAGGGTTAGGATAGCAAAAACCCTGAGACAAAAAACACATATCCATTACATCAGATCTTTTCAAAAGAGATGGAAAGTATGTAGAACAATAGCCAAAACTTATAACATTACCCAGATGGAGAGCAACAAGGGACTCAACTTTTTGGCTCTTCATACGATGAACTACCAGATAAAGTCTTAGATAAACACCACTTATACCATTTAGTCACTATACTTACTCAATAAGTTTATAGGTTTACTCTACGGATAAATAGCTTAGGCATTAAATTTTCTATGAGTAATTTTATTGTTTAAACGGTATTATTCATGGGTGAGCGACTTCTATCTGGATAGATACTACAACGAGTTCTGCTTCAGAATAAATCGTTCCCAGAGTGAAGAGATGATATTCAAAAATCTGATTGCAAAAATCGTGAACAAAGAAAAAATCTATCAAAAAAATCTGATATGTTCTTAAGTGACGACCTCAAAATCAATTAATATACAATCAAAAAGAACTATTTCACATCAAAGTGAGAGAACTCAGTTTATTAACTTTGAAGGATTAAATCCTACTACCTCCGGTTAACATTATCTCTTACTCTAGTGTGTAGAGGTACTTGGCTCCAAAAGATGATTTGTATTATAGCAGGATTGTGTATTATGTCAGTTTTTAAATCCACTTCACACTTTGCTAACACCTTAGTTCAATGGTTAAATTACAGAGATATTCCACTTTGAAATATTATATAAAAACCCAAATTTACCCCTTAGTATCTACTCTTTCAGTAATTTGTCAATGTTTCAATAACAGATTAAGGATTCCGTTACATCGAAATCATTTTATCAATTACATAATGACTGAAATATCAACAGAAACCAAATAGCAGCTCAATGTTCTTCAAACATAACCGTTATTTCTTTTTGTTTATCGTTTTAACACTTTTCACTTTATTTTCGTGTAACAATGAGACAGTTGAAACTGTTACTGCCTTCAAGCCTCCAGAAGCAGCTAAGTTTACCATAGTCACATCAGCTGGACTTGGCGGAACGATCACAGACACTGAAAGAAATGTTGAAAATGGACAATCAGTGATAATTAGAGCCACTCCCATGAAGCACTATCAATTTAAGGAATGGACTGGCGACTGCGGTACATTTAGCAAGGAATCGATGACCGACAATCAACACGAAATCACAATTACCGCTTCAAAAAATTGTCAGGTCAGGGCTGAGTTTGAAAAGATTAGCTACACCATCATAGCCACTTCAAAGGGTGGAGGTAGAGTAAGCAATGGACTATTGTCTAAAGAACAAGGGCAGATAGCCACCTTTACCGCAAAGCCTGATGAAGGATATGAATTTAGTGGATGGCAGACGACAGAAGATAATGATTGTCCATCGCTTGAAGATTCTTCGAATAGCAAAATAATTTTCGCAGTCGCAGGTGATTGTAGCTTAGAAGCAGTATTTGCCAAGGTACCCCGAACGATTACCACCATATTCAATGAGGGAGGCCATTTGACTTCAAATGGAAAGAAAACCGAAACCCTGACAGTAAATCAGGGGGATGAAGTGAAGATTACTGCTATTGCTGAAGACCATTATCAGTTGATAAATTGGGAAGGAACTTGCGGTGATTTTGGTGCTGATTCCTCTACAATAAGGATAAACTTGGAGAAGGATTGTACGATAAAAGCGGTTTTTGAAAAGATTCAATATACCATCAGTACTGCCTCTTCTGAGGGTGGCTCAGTAAGTGATACAGAATTGGTGGAAACATATGGTCAGTCTGTAACCCTGACTGCTACATCTGAAAATGGATATAAATTTAGTGGATGGACATTAGCA
Organism: Flavobacteriaceae bacterium bin25; assembly: GCA_002238525.1. Lineage (GTDB taxonomy): Bacteria > Bacteroidota > Bacteroidia > Flavobacteriales > Flavobacteriaceae > Bin25. The sequence goes on along the minus strand of MPMN01000007.1, from coordinate 51,863 downwards.
AAGGATACTCATTGTCCTGATCTAACCAATACTTCTACCACTACTTTGGAATTCACTGTTGTAGGAGATTGCCAACTACAAGCGACCTTTGAAAAAGCAGAGTTTACCATCAGTGCATCCTCGACTGAAGGAGGTTCAGTGGTCGAATCAAAATTGATAGTAGAATATGGTCAGAAAGCTACCTTGAGCGCAACTCCTGATGAGGGTTATGTATTTGATAGGTGGGAAACATCAGAAAATTCTGTTTGCGCAACGTTAAATGATTTATCCAACCCAACTTTGAAATTTACAGTTGAAAGAGCTTGCCAACTAGAAGCAATTTTTATTCCAGCGCCTCGAACGATTACTACCTCAGCAAATGAAGGTGGAGAAATAACCGAAACCCTAGCAGTGAATCATGGGGATGAAGTGAATATCAAAGCCTCCCCCAACCTACATTACCAGTTGAAAGAATGGCAAGGAACATGCGGTGAATTCAATTCAGAGAATACGTCCATATCTTTCACAGCTAGTAAAGATTGTGAAATCAAGGCGATCTTTAAGAAGATAGAATACACTATCAATGCTTCCTCTTCTGTAGGAGGTACAGTAAGTGAACAAGAATTATTAAGGGAACATGGTCAGACCGTTAACTTAACTGCTAAAAGTGAAGAAGGATATGTGTTTGAAAAGTGGGAGACAGTAGAAGATACCGACTGTCCTAGCTTAACCGATGTCTCCAACCCCACTTTGGAATTTACAGTTGAAAGGGATTGCCAATTGCAAGCGATTTTCACACCGGTTCCCCGTACGATTTCTACCTCAGCAAATGAAGGTGGAGAAATAACTGAAACCCTGATAGTGAATGATGGAGATGAGGTAACTATTGAAGCTACGGTGAAAGAACATTACGAATTCAAGGGATGGGAAGGAACATGCGGTGAATTTAATTCAGAAGATGAGTCTATATCTTTCACAGCCAGCGAAGATTGTGAAATCAAAGCAGTGTTTCAACCACTAATGTATACCATCACGACCGAAAGCTCAGGAGGAGAACTGAGTCCAAATACAATTGAGGAGGCAGAATACAACAAGAAGGTCACTATAGAGGCAGAACCCTATATTGGATATGAGTTTTCCATCTGGAAATCAACTGGTTCAGGCTGCCCAGAAATATCCGACCCTACTTATTCCATACTTGAGTTTGAAGTAAAAGGAGATTGCAAGTTAGAAGCAACATTTACTCCCATTGATAGTAATGTCCCAGGAGAGGAGAATGAAACCACCCAAGAACATGAACAGACAAATAATTTGCCTCTAGACACTAATCTCGGGGAAAATTCTAACATTAATCTCGGTATTGTGCAATATGATATAACCACTTCTTCAACTGTGGGTGGACAACTTAAATCTTCTTTCAAATTATCACAAAACGAACAAACTGATTTACGTGCCTATCCCAATAGAGGAAGCTATGTATTTAAAAAGTGGGAAACAAACTGTAGTAATTTTAGTGCAAATGAATTATCTAAAAATCCGATAACCCTGAAGGGAACTAAAAATTGTAGTATTCGCGCCATCTTTGAACCTATAATTTTAAACACAATCCTATCTGAAGAAATAATCACGACTTTTGGAACGAGTTTTAACGATGACCCCATTTATCAACAAATTGTTTCTCGTAACCCGGAATCCTATTTAATTGCATTCATCAGGGATGCAAGAAGGCACGGCTATGATGGAAATTTAAACATTAAAACAGATGAGTTTACTTTTGGTGAAATCGAAAATTCCATAGGTGTAGATGCCTTCGCCTTAGCAAATATTTGTAAGATAGATCCACCTACAATAAAAGTATCCAAAACATTTTGGGATATTTTATCTGAATGGGAATCAGACGCTAATGCCAGAAGAGATATAGATGTAATTTGGCACGAATTTGGACATGCTATATTGGGTTTACTTCACGCGAAGGATGATGCACATATAATGTACAAGAATAGGGGTAGTGAAACGAACCCTTTATTTTGGTATTACAATACAAACGACGAGAATAGGAATTGGCGTAGAGCAGTTGATGACTTATTTTCTGGTAAATCGCAGAGAAGAAAAAATTGCCTACATAAAACATATAATAGGGCCCTTTCTAGTTCGCAAAATGAAGTTCATTGCTTTCACCAACACTGATTTGAAATTCTTTTCAAATTATTTTTGCCAATCAAAAACAAACGAAATTTAGATTTCGAAATCTGATCTACTTGATTCAGGAAGCATTTTTGTCAAAAGAATACAACATCTGTGGATAGGTATTAAACCCGACTTTCGACTCGAAATAAGGCCAAAACCCTTACCAAGACTGAAAAGTGTCATTTCAAATTAAATCTGCATTTATTTGTTGAGAATACGCTTGTATTCTCTTTCAGGATACTAACCCAATAGAAATAGAACATGATCTTTATAAATCAGAAAAACAGGTCTATTTTATTTACGCCTTGCGGGAATTATTGACACAACCATAAAAGAAAAAAACTATCAGTCTAAAATTTTCAAATGTCTTGTATCCTCTACCTATGGTTATCAGCTCTTGTATTTTCCCATTCAGTCACTCTGCTCTGGCATTGGATTATACATAATAAAGGGCATTGCAAACTCCCGCTAGATGACTTTCAATCATCTCTACTACACCTACCACTTCGGAAATCACCATATCTATTGAATCCTTACACCAGATTAGAAACAACCCTCTGGTCTCAATAAAGTCCTTACAACCGAACAAGGCTTTGAAGTTTTCGGATCTTCGCCTTTCTACCATATCAAGAACATAACCTTCATTTGCACCGCTGATGATGGAAGCGTAATGATGTCCCATTTTAAAGGCGTATTCATCAATACTTAAATAAAAGGGGACAGTAGATGAATGCTCTTACAATAAACGCTTGGCCTCTCTATCCATTATCCGTTGAATAATTCTAAAACTACATTGAAGAAGATTTGCATTCCTGGTTTTATTTTTGGTACTACGAAGAACTTTTGTAGCATAAACAGCAAATGCATGAGTGAAATGATCATACTGATTAGCCCAAAGCGCTTTGATGGGTTTGACACCCGCTGATGACTTTACTCGTGGAACAAGACAATGAATATAGCAAGTGTATTCAAGAAAATTTAGATGACGTCAACGACGATCATCCCGATGGTCGTATATCGGACTGGACTTATCAGTGTGCGCACAAAGACTATGGGTGCCTACATAGGAAATGTATATATCTATGTGCTCCTTTTTCTTTTGAAAATACCAAATTATCAACGTTCCAGCTGGTATCAAGATCCAAACCATCTAAAATGAGACGTTTTTCTTTGCTATCTATGCTCATCATAAATCAATTTAAACCCAATTTTAACCCTGCCCAAAATAACTACTTCAACCAAAAAAAACCAAATTACCACATAATGTGTATCAGAAACACCCATTTCAATTTAAAAATGTAAAAAAAACAAAAATAAATCCCATATAAACACTCAAATAACATAACTTTGGAGTGTGGCTCAAAAATTAATTAAGAACTTGGGCTAGACTATTGGGTGTACAACGAAAAGATTTGATATTATGGAAGTACTAGCGCAATAAATTTATTGGTTTGACTTAACATAACAATAGAAGTATTTTACCGAGTGCAAAATGGCTGAAATAAAACCGTCATCAACAAGATAATAATTCAATGTTATACAAGCGGAGCCGTTATTACTTTTTGTTTTGCATTTTAATAACACTCATTTTATTTTCTTGTAACAACCAAGGAGTTGAAACTGTTCCTCCAACCAGACCACCATCGGCTAAATTTACCATCGCCACATCCGCTGGACTTGGCGGGGAAATTACTGATACGCAAAGTAATGTAGAGAGTGGACAATCGGTAAAAATTACTGCCACAGCAGACCAGCACTATCAATTGAAAAGTTGGACAGGTGACTGCGGTAGTTTTAGCAAAGATGATTTGGAAATAACGATAACTGCTTCAAACAATTGTCAAGTCAGAGCTGAATTTGAAAAGATAATCTACTCCATCACAGCCATTTCAAAGGGGGGGGGTAGTTTGTCTGCTGGAGAATTCTCAAGAGAACAAGGGCAGACAGCAGCTTTTACTGCCGAGCCTCAAGAGGGTTATCAATTCAGTGAATGGAAAGTAGGTGAAGATTCTGACTGTCCAACCATTGAAGATACTTCCAATTCCAAAGTGACCTTTGTTGTAGTGGGTAATTGTAGTTTGGAAGCGGTTTTTGTCAAAGCACCACGAACGATTACCACCATAGCAGATGAAGGAGGTTTCTTGACCTCAAATGGAGAGATAATCGAAACCCTGACAGTAGACCACGGTGATGAAGTGGAAATTATAGCTACCAATGAAGATCATTATGAGTTGAAAAATTGGGATAGCAGTTGTGGTGATTTTGGAGATGGACAATTGACTATCATGTTCACTGCAGAAGAAGATTGTACAATAAAAGCGGTCTTTGGGAAGGTAAACTATACTATTGCAGTCAGTTCAACTGATGGAGGTAGCGTGAGCGATGAAGGAGAATTATCCATAGTGTATGGTCAGACAGCTATATTGACCGTAGAACATGAGGAAGGTTATGAATTTAGTGGTTGGGAAACATCGGACTGCCTAACCCTTGAAGATACATCAAGTCCAAAAGCTGAGTTCATCGTTAGAGGTGATTGTAGTTTGGAAGCGGTATTTACCAAAGAGGCTCGTAAAATTACCATAGAAGAAAACCAGAATGGGAAAATAACCATTACCCCATCCACAGCGGTTGACCATGGTGATGAGGTAGAGATTACTGCCACTGCCAACCAGTATTATGAGTTCAAGGGCTGGGTCGGAACTTGTGGCGATTTAAATAATGATGAATCCACCATAATGATTATCGTTGTTGCTGATTGCACGATAGAAGCCGTCTTTGAAAGTACAAGATATACCATCACAGCATCTTCTTCTGATGGAGGTAGTCTGAACCAGGAAGGAGAATTATCCAAAGAACATGGTCAGCCTGTTTCCTTCATTGCAACACCGGAAGATGGGTATACATTTAGTAAATGGGCATTAGCAGAGGATGCTAGTTGTCCCAGCCAAATAGATGTCTCTAACATTAATTTGGAATTCAATGTATCAGGTGATTGCCAACTACAAGCGGTCTTTGAAAGGTCAGAATACACCATCAGGGCATCCTCTACTGAAGGAGGGATAGTGGACGAACCAGAGTTGAAAAGGGAATATGGTCAGACAGTTACCTTGAAAGCAAAGGCTAATGAGGGTTATGATTTTAGTGGTTGGACATTAGTAGAAGAAACTGAATGTCCAAAGATAGACGATGAATCCAACCCTACTTTGCAATTCGTTGTTGTGGGAGATTGCCAACTGCAAGCTAATTTTACCCTAGTTCCCCGAACAATTGCTACCTCAGCAGATGAAGGTGGAAAGATAACCGACACCCAAATAGTGAAAGATGGTGAAAAGGTGACGATAGAAGTTACCGTTAAAAAACATTATGAATTTGAGGGTTGGGAAGGCACTTGTGGCGAATTTAGTTCGGAAGAGAAGTCCATAAATTTCACAGTCAGTAAGGATTGTGATATTAAGGCATTGATTAAACCGCGGAACTATACGATCACCACCAAGGGTTCTGGGGGAAAATTGACTCCGGAGACGATTGAAGCAGAGTACAACAAGGCGATTACAATAGAGGCAAATCCGGATCCCGGTTATGAATTCTCAAAATGGGAATTAATTGGCTCAGATTGTCCGGAACTCACCGACCCTACATATTCTATATTTAAGTTTCAAGTGAAAGGAGATTGTGAGTTGGAAGCAGTGTTTGATCCCATTGAAGGTTATGTTCCTCCACCAGAGGAGGAGCCTATCCAAGAAAATGAACAAACAACACCAAATCAACCAACAACTACCACTACACCAAATCAACCAACAACTACCACTACAACAAATCAACCAACAACTACCACTACAACAAATCAACCAACAACCAGTACTCAACCTACAACTACCACTACAACAAATCAGCCTGTAAATACAAATACTGAAAAGAACAATGATGTTGACCTCAGCAATGTCCGGTACAAATTAACTTTTTCAGCTGGTATTGGAGGTCTAGTGAATGGATATGATAATAAAATATGTATTCTCTTAAGACCTGATCCTACTACCTTCGACTTACAAGCCCATCCTAAAGGGCCTTATAAATTCTCAAAATGGGAAACCAACTGTGGTGATTTTAGTGATGATGAACTAACTACTAACCCGCTAACAATTAAGGGATCGAAAGACTGTTGGGTTAAAGGAATATTTAGTCCCCTTAGCATTAATCCTGTACTAGCTGAAGACGTAATCACGAATTTTGGTACAAGTTTTGACGATGATCCTATATATAAACAAATTACTTTTAGAAATCCTGAATCCTATTTAAATGCATTTATAAGAGACGCTAGAAGACATGGGTATGAAGGTAACTTGAATATAAATACATCCGGATTTGATTTTCCAGAAGATCCAACCGTAAATTTTGCTATCGCAGATAACTGTTCAAATCCGCCATCAATAAGAGTGTCAAATATTTTTTGGAAAGAATTAGATAAATTTAAATCAAATCCAAATATTCGGCCGGATATTCATGTAATTTGGCATGAGCTTGGACATGCAATCTTAAACTTAGCTCATGCAAACAGTAGAGACCATATAATGTATCCCACTTTAGAAACAAAACTACAGAGCCCACACCATTTGAATTTCGAAGAAGGTAATAACCGTTGGCAGGAAGCTGTAGGAGACTTCTTTTCTGGAAAAGGGCAATCTAAATCAGGACCTTGTAACATTTATGACCCTATAGATGAAAAAGAGCCTACATGTTACTAAACGGAATGGGAACTCAATGTTTTCATGAAGAATACTTAATTTTTTTCTTATCTTTGAAAGCAAATCTGGTAGCCCACTTTTACCTCTTTACACAGTCTTTGGGACACTCCCATAAATTGACTAAGTTAAAAATTACACCTAAGCATTTTCACTCAAGTCATCAGAGCTAATGTTCACCAAATTTTGCCGCCTCTTTGATTATTAAACAGTGGGTTCTATGTGTTTAATTTGATTCAGTTACATAGTACTAGAAACATACTAAGTAAGCAGTTACTCTGATTTCGTGTACTCTTTTCATATTAAATCATCTTTCGATGAATACACAAAGACCTTCCATAAAATAAATAACTCTCGAAATGAGTGAGGATAATTGAATTTCAAAATTCAAAAAATACTCATTAATATGTGAAAACTTAAAGTCTAAAGCGAGTTATATCAGCAGAATATTTTGTTATTACCACCATTTCTATGCCTCACCCTTGAATCCCAAGTTAAGCGGAATATCAACTGAATCATTGGTATTGATATCTCCAAAATTGGACTGATATTTGCGTAAATTCTGACCTAATGCCCTATGCAAACGTTTGGCATGCTCCGGTGTCAAAACTATCCTACTCCTTACTCTAGCTTTGGACGACCCCGGCATAACCGAAAGAAAATCAATGACAAATTCTGTTCTTGAATGATTGATTACAGCTAGGTTAGAATATACCCCATCAGCCGTTTGTTCATCAATACTGATGTCTAGCTTTTGCTTTTTCCCCTTCTTCTGCTCTGCCATTACTCAGCTGGTTCAAAAACTTTAATCTTCTCAGGTTCCGGATAAGCTAATAAAGAATTCTGCTCATCCTTGTTGCCAACCAATATGCTCTGGTACTCTCTAAGTCCTGTACCAGCTGGGATTCTATGACCGACTATGACATTTTCTTTCAACCCCTCAAGATGATCTACTTTTCTTCTAATTGTAGCTTCATTGAGAACTTTTGTTGTAGTCTGGAACGAAGCAGCCGAAATAAACGATTTGGACTCGCTTGATGCCTTAGTAATCCCCTGCAATTCCGTTGCCCCAGTTGCAGGTATAGCATCATTGGCCTCAACTAAAGCCAAACCCTTGCTCCTGAGAATTGTATTCTCATTCCTTAATTCACGCTTTGAAATTAGTTGACCTACTTTTAAGTTATCTGACCCTCCTTGATCTACTACCACTACCTTGCCAAATAAATCTTCGTTTACCCGAATAAAATCGTTTCTAAAAACCAATTGATTTTCCAAAAACAAAGCATCTCCAGGATCTGTGATTCGAACTCTTCTCATCATCTGCCTGATGATCACTTCAAAATGCTTATCATTGATTTTAACCCCCTGCAATCTATATACCTCCTGTATTTCGTTCACCAAATGCTTTTGTACAGCTAATGGACCTCTTATTTTCAGCATATCAGCAAGCGTTACCGGCCCTTCAGAAAGAGGAGTGCCCGCTTCGACATGATCATACTCCTGAACCATAATCTGATTGTAAAGCTTAACAATATAGGTCTTTCTAGTCCCATTCTTTGCAGTTACCGTGATTTCTCGGTTACCCCTTCGAATCCTACCATAGGAAACAACTCCATCAATTTCAGCTACTACAGCTGGGTTTGATGAATTTCTCGCCTCAAATAATTCGGTCACCCTTGGCAATCCACCAGTCAAATCTCGAGACTTTTGAGAACTCCTTGGAATTTCAGCCAATACATCACCTGGCTCTACACTATCGCCCTCTTTGATGTTTAGCTGGGTACTGACATTGAGCACATAATTCTTTACTACTTTATATTCAACATCGGTCTCTTCGTCCTCCGATAAAGGTAAAAGTGAAACGCGTTTGCAAATATCCATTGATGGAACTTCTTTTGATGTTGATGGTATAATAATCCATTTTTCTTTGCCCGTTTGTTCATCAAGATCCACCTGGTAACTAACTCCCTTGACCATATTATTGAACCTTATCATTCCTTTGTGTTCAGATACAATCAAACGATTGTAAGGATCCCATCTGCAAATCAAATCACCCTGAGCAACTATGTCCCCATCTTTAACGAACAAAGCCGAACCATACCTTATTTTGTCCGAAGTCAAAACATTTCCAGTAGTTGAATCCAAAATCTCAAAATCAGTAGGTCTAGCCGATGTGACAATATTCTCGCCAGATTGTCTGTTCCTTTCAGTTCTCAATTCACTTCCGATTCGAACAACCCCACCAAATTGAGCTTCTAATTTATTTTCACCTTCTACATACCCCTTCACAGCTCCAATATGGAACGTTCGGAGAGTCAATTGGGTTCCCGGTTCTCCAATAGACTGAGCAGCAATCACACCAACTGCTTCACCCTGCTGAACCATCTTTCCAGTGGATAAATTACGACCATAACATTTAGCACAAATTCCGCGAATAGCTTGGCAATTTAAAGGGGAACGAACTTCTACTGATGTAACCATAGAATTACCAACAATATGGGCCTCCCGCTCAGTAATTTCTTGATTTCTCTTAACCAGTACTTCATTGGTTGATGGATCAATAATATCAGTCAACGCTACCCTTCCCAAAATTCTCTCCGATAAAGGCTCTACAACCTCTTGATTATTTTTAAGGGCTTCAATTTCCAGTCCAATCAAAGTACCACAATCATCCATATTAACGATCACATCTTGAGCTACATCATGAAGTCTCCGTGTCAGGTAACCAGCATCAGCCGTCTTTAAAGCTGTATCAGTCAACCCTTTTCGGGCTCCGTGAGTGGACATAAAATATTCCAAAATAGAAAGTCCCTCTACGAAATTTGATTTGATTGGAGTCTCCATCATGACACCACCTACATTGGCCTTTTTCCTTGGTTTTTCTATTAATCCCCTCATGCCAATCACCTGTCTTAGCTGCTCCATTGACCCCCGAGCTCCTGAATCCAACATCATATACACTGAATTGAACCCTTGTCTGTCCTTAGCTGTTCTTTCATTAATGATATTCGAAAGTTTGGCACTAGCAGAAGTCCATAAATCTAATATTCTGTTGTATCGCTCATTAGATGTGATAAAACCCTGATTATAATTTTCCTGCACATTTTTAAGTTCACTAATTGCATTGGAAATAATTTCTTTCTTTTCAGATGGAATTGTGATGTCATTCAAATTAAAAGATAAACCTCCCTTAAATGAATAATAAAAACCCATCTCTTTGATGGCATCTAAAAATTCTGACGTAGAAGGAACATCCGTTGCCCGTAAGATTTTGCCTATTATCTCACGAAGACTCTTTTTAGTCAATAAAATGTTGAAGTATTCCACACCCTCAGGGACCAATTCATTAAACAAAACCCTTCCAACTGTTGTCTCCATAAATCGCTGATTAGTGTCTACCTTAAATTCATCAGTCTTTATTTTGATTAGTGCATGAAGATCTACAGATTTTTGATTGTAAGCAATTTTTACTTCACTAGTTGAATTGAAAATAGCACCCTCACCTTTTACTTTTTCTTGAGGTGTCGATCTTTTAACCTTGGTCATATAATATAGTCCCAAGACCATATCTTGAGAAGGCACTGTAATTGTATATCCGTTAGCAGGATTCAAAATGTTGTGAGATGCTAACATGAGCAATTGGGCTTCCAAAACCGCTTCTGGCCCTAAAGGCAAATGAACAGCCATCTGGTCCCCATCAAAATCAGCATTGAATGCAGTACAGACTAGCGGATGCAATTGAATAGCTTTTCCTTCGATTAATTTGGGCTGGAAAGCCTGAATCCCCAGTCGATGCAAGGTAGGTGCTCTATTCAATAAAACCGGATGCCCCTTGAGAACATTTTCCAAAATATCATAAACAACAGGTTCTTTCTTTTCGATAATTTTTTTAGCCGATTTGATGGTCTTAACAATACCCCTTTCTGTTAATTTTCTTATGATAAAGGGCTTGAACAGTTCGGATGCCATAGCCTTAGGAAGTCCACACTCATACATTTTCAATTCAGGACCACTAACAATGACACTTCTGGCCGAATAGTCAACCCGCTTGCCTAACAAATTTTGTCTAAATCGACCTTGTTTCCCTTTTAATGCATCTGAAAGAGATTTAAGCGAACGATTCGAATCACTCTTTACAGCAGAGGACTTTCTAGTATTATCAAATAATGAATCAACGGCCTCTTGAAGCATTCGTCGCTCATTTCTGAGTATAACTTCGGGAGCCTTAATCTCTACCAATCTTTTTAGACGGTTGTTTCGGATAATGACTCGACGATATAATTCATTCAAATCAGAAGTGGCAAACCTCCCTCCGTCAAGAGGGATCAACGGACGAAGTTCAGGAGGGATTACTGGAATCACTTTCATGACCATCCATTCCGGTCTATTTTCTCCCCCTATATTGGCTTCTCTAAAGGCTTCAACGACACCTAGTCTTTTGAGCGCTTCAGCTTTTCGCTGCTTAGATGTTTCTGTTCTGGCCTTGATACGAAGTTTTTCTGATAATTCATTGAGATCTATCTTAGATAACAATTCTGCTAAACAATTAGCACCCATTTTGGCGACAAACTTTTCTGGATTATCATCGTCCAAATATTGATTCTCCACCGAATTAGGTAGGTTATCCAAAATACTGAGGTATTCCTCTTCAGAAAGAAATACCACATTTCCATCTAGAGGCCAAGATTTGCAACAAACAGCTTTTCCTGGTTTCTCCACTAAATATTTCCCATCTAATCTTCTTCTTGTAGCAACAAATTTATCAACGTGGTCATATTCTAATTCATCATTACCAAAAGGTAATTCTTCAATTATCTGCTGGTACTCTTTTTCAGTCAACATGATCTTATTATCCTTGACCTTCTGTGCATAATCTGGATTTTGATAAGCTAATCCAGGATTAACGACCACATACTTCTCATGGTAAATAATCGAACTGAGTACTTTGGTTGACATACCCAAAAGATAACCGACTTTAGATGGAGGAGATCTGAAATACCAAATGTGAGCCACTGGAGAAACCAACTGAATATGACCTACTCGGTTTCTTCTGACCCTTTTTTCAGTTACCTCTACACCACATCGATCGCAAACAATCCCTCTGTACCGAATACGCTTATATTTACCACAAGCACATTCATAGTCTTTTACAGGACCAAAAATTCTCTCACAGAACAAACCATCACTTTCAGGTTTATGTGTTCTGTAGTTGATTGTTTCAGGTTTTAATACTTCACCCCTAGAGGCCGCTAAAATAACTTCTGGAGAAGCAAGCCCTATGGTAATCTTGTTGAATTTTTTTTGAGTGATAGATTCTTGATTTTTATACATTGATATTGTTTTCCTAAATTATTTATTCTTCCAACCTTATGTCGATCCCAAGTCCCTTTAGCTCATGCATCAATACATTGAACGATTCGGGCAATCCTGGCTCAGGTAAAGTGTCGCCCTTTGTTATGGCTTCGTATGTTTTTGCCCTTCCAACAACATCATCTGATTTTACTGTAAGGATTTCTTGTAGAGTTTTGGATGCTCCATAGGCTTCTAATGCCCAAACCTCCATTTCACCAAAACGCTGGCCCCCAGATTGGGCTTTACCTCCAAGAGGTTGCTGGGTTATGAGAGAATATGGACCAATAGATCGTGAATGCAACTTATCATCAACCATGTGTCCTAATTTTAACATATAGATAATTCCAACGGTGGCTTTTTGGTCAAAACGCTCCCCAGTCCCCCCATCATAGAGATAAGTATGTCCGAGACGGGGAATTTCTGCTTTGTCAGTTAACTCATTAACCTGATCCATCGTTGCTCCATCAAAAATTGAGGTTGCATATGTTTGTCCCAATTTCTGACCTGCCCATCCTAAAACAGTTTCATAGATTTGTCCCAAATTCATCCTAGAGGGAACACCTAAAGGATTCAAAACTATATCTACCGGAGTTCCATCTTCCAAAAAGGGCATATCCTCAGAACGAACGATCCTGGCAACAATTCCTTTGTTACCATGACGCCCAGCCATTTTATCCCCAACCTTTAATTTTCTTTTTTTGGCAATATAGACCTTAGCCCTTTGTTTCACCCCACTTTGAAGCTCATCTCCTACCCGAATAGCATCTTCTTCTCTACGTCGAGCTCCCTCAATATCCTTATGCTTGATTATGTAATTATGCAAGACATCGTCAATCAATTGATTGGTCTTTTTGCTTTGCGTCCATTTCCCTTCAATATGGGTATAATCACTAATTCTCTCTAAATCCGATCCGGTAATTTTCTTTCCTTTTGGAATTGATTCATCTTCATCACCATATTCATTTTGAATGCCTTGAGATACTCTTCCCTTAACAATACTGGACAATTTTTTAATTAGAGTAGCTCTCAAATCATCCTGCTGTAGATCGTATTTATCATTCAGCTTTTCAATATCTTGCTTTGCCCTTGACCATTTTTCTTTTGTCGATCTTGAAAATACTTTGGTGTCAATTACTGTTCCATAAGTTGAAGGCGGTGTTTTTAGTGATGCATCTTTAACATCTCCTGCTTTTTCTCCAAAGATCGCTCGAAGCAATTTTTCTTCAGGCGTAGGGTCTGATTCTCCCTTAGGTGTGATCTTTCCAATCAAAATATCCCCAGGCTTGACTTCTACACCAACCCGAATCAATCCATTTTCATCCAAGTCTTTTGTAGCCTCCTCGGAAACGTTTGGAATATCTCTAGTCAGTTCCTCAGCACCCAGTTTTGTATCCCTGACATCTAAATGCAACTCATCTATATGAATTGAAGTCAAAATATCATCCCGCACTACCCTTTCAGAAATAACAATAGCATCTTCAAAATTGTATCCCTTCCATGACATAAAGGCTACTTTAAGGTTTCTTCCTAATGCGAGTTCACCATTTACTGTGGCGTAACCTTGCGTCAATACTTGACCTTTTGTAACCTTATCTCCTTCTTTGACGATAGAACGCAAATTGATACAAGAACCATAATTGGTTCTCTGGAATTTAGTGAGGTTATAAGTTTTGATATTTCCATCAAAATCAACTAATTCTTCTTCTGGCTGATAGTCATATTTTAATACTATCTTATTAGCATCCACATATTGGACGATACCATCACGTTCAGCATTGAGCAAAACCCTGGAGTCCGTAGCCACTTTTCGTTCTAAACCGGTACCCACAACTGGTGCTTCCGGCTTGATTAAAGGAACAGCCTGACGCATCATATTGGAACCCATCAAAGCTCTGTTGGCATCATCATGCTCAATAAAAGGAATAAGAGAGGTAGAAATAGAAGCAATTTGATTTGGTGCTACCTCCAGATAATCCACCTCCTGGGGATTTACTTCTGGAAATTCTGTTTGTCTACGAACTTCCACAGAATTCTGAAGAATCTCGCCATATTGATCTAGCGAAACATTGGCTCGACCAAAATTCAGAGGTCTTCGTTCGCCGGCATATCCTTTTTCCTCATTTGGTATATTTCTACTTTCTTCTTCGTCTGCAGCCAGGTAATGAATAGTATCAAGATCAACCTTTCCATCATATACTTTTCGATAAGGAGTTTCAATAAATCCGAGCTTGTTGATTTTAGCAAAAACACTCAATGATGAAATCAAACCAATATTAGGACCCTCGGGAGATTCAATGGGACATATTCGACCATAATGAGTATAGTGTATGTCTCGCACTTCAAATCCAGCTCGTTCTCTTGATAAACCCCCAGGTCCGAGTGCTGACAATCTTCTTTTATGGGTTATTTCAGCAAGAGGGTTAGTCTGATCCATAAACTGAGACAATTGGGAAGTACCAAAAAAAGAATTGATCACCGAGGTAATCGTTTTGGAATTAATCAGATCCGATGGTGTAAATTCTTCATTATCTCTTACATTCATTCGTTCTTTAATCGTTCTAGCCATTCTTGAAAGCCCCACTCCAAATTGAGTGGACAATTGTTCACCAACTGTTCGTACCCTTCGGTTAGAAAGGTGGTCAATATCATCTACCTCAGCCTTTGAGTTAATCAATTCGATTAGAATTTTGATTATCTGAATAATGTCCTTATTGGTCAACACCAATGTATCGGGATCAATATCTAGTTCCAATTTTTGATTCATTTTGAATCTCCCTACTTCACCCAGATTATAACGCTGATTTGAAAAAAACAGTTTGTTAAGCGTATCTTTGGCTGTAGCTTCATCTGGAGCATCAGCATTACGTAACTGACGATATATGTACTCAAGGGCTTCAACTTGGGTATTGGTAGGATCTCGCTCAAGTGTATTGAAAATAATGTCGTTATCTGTGATTCCTTCTTTATGTAATAACACTGTTTTTTCTCCTACTTCAATAATTTTATCTATGTTATCTTTTTCTATGGTTTCATTTCGAGGGATAATAATTTCATTCCTGGAAATTGATATGACTTCGGCGGTATCTTCATCAACAAAATCTTCAGTCCACCTCTTCAAAACTGGAGCAGCTAGTTTTCGACCCAAAACTCTCTTAAGACCAGCTTTGGATACTTTTACTTCTTCGGCTATGTCAAATTCTTGGAAAATATGGTGGTCTGTTTCATATCCTATGGCTTTGAGCAAAGTGGTTACAGGAACTTTTTTCTTCCTGTCTATATATGCGTACATCACAGAATTGACATCAGAAGCAAATTCTATCCAAGATCCTTTAAATGGGATAACTCGTGCCGAATAGAGAACTTTTCCATTGGTATGAAGAGATTGCCCAAAAAATACTCCGGGTGATCGATGTAATTGAGATACCACTACTCTCTCGGCTCCATTAATGACGAAAGTTCCACTAGGTGTCATGTAAGGAATTTTACCCAAATACACATCTTGAGTAGTGAAAGAATTGGGTCCATCAGCTGATTCCTCCCTAGTCAGCTTGAGCCTAGCCTTTAAAATGACCGAATAG
This sequence comes from Flavobacteriaceae bacterium bin25, assembly GCA_002238525.1. Taxonomy (GTDB): domain Bacteria; phylum Bacteroidota; class Bacteroidia; order Flavobacteriales; family Flavobacteriaceae; genus Bin25. The sequence continues at coordinate 36,028 of MPMN01000007.1, read as the reverse complement.
GTTAACCCACCTTCAATGCATTCTTTGATTCCAAATCTAGGTGGATCAACAAAATAGTCTTCAAAATCTAAGACTGACTGACCTCGTGAATCCGATATTGGAAAGTTGTCTTTAAAGGTTTTAAATAGTCCTTCCTCTACCCTATTTTCTGGTTTAGCGTCTAGTTGAAAAAAATCTCTGAAAGACTTGAGTTGAACATCCAAAAAATCAGGATACTGAGGAATGTGTTCCACTCTTGAAAATTGAATCCTTTCGTTATTATTTTCCGACATATGCTGTGTATCTAATTAACATAAATTGATGGTGTTTTTGTGATAAACATTAGGGAAACCCTCGATATCTGTTGACACCGAGAAATCCAATTGATATATAATCTTTTTGGATACTACTTAATTTCGGCTTCTGCTCCGGCTTCTTTCAATGCTTGGAGCAATGAATCAGCTTCTTCTTTAGAAATCCCTGATTTGATTGGACTTGGTGCAGTATCTACAAGGCCTTTAGCATCTTTTAAATTTGTACCGGTAAGTTCTTTAATCAGTTTAACTACTTTGAGTTTGGCCGGACCAGAAGCGGTCAGAATCACATCAAATTCAGTTTGAACACTTTCTTGTTCGGCATCTGCTTCTGCCTGACCAGGACCTGCCACTGCTACTGCAGCCACCGCAGGTTGAATACCATATTCATTTTTTAAATAATCTGAAAGTTCTTGGACCTCTTTAACCGAAAGGTTGACCAATTGCTCAGCTAGTTCTTTTACTTCTGCCATGATGAATAATTATTTTATTTTGTTAAGATTTATTTATTGGTTTTTATTATCGAAGAATTAGGATTCTTTATTGGCTAATGTTTCGAGTGCCCCCATCAAATTCTGCATTCCTGATTGCAAGCCCGAAATAACGCTATTTAAAGGCGCTTGTAACAAAGAAACTATTTCTGCTAGCAACTCTTCTTTGGATTTTAATTTTTCTAATACATCTAATTTCTCGTCACCTATAAATACCGCTTGATGTATATATGCCCCTTTTAAGCTCGGAATTTTCGTCCTTTTCCGAAAAGACTTAATTAATCTTGCAGGCTGGTTGGCTTGATTACCATAGATGATGGTTGAACTCCCTTTCAACACTTGATTGAGTTCGCCAAAGTCTTTTGCAGAGGTTTCCATCGCTCTATTTAAAATGGTGTTTTTCACCACTCTCAATTTGATGTCATTTTGGAAACATAGCCTTCTAAAATTATTGTTTTGATTGGCTGACAATCCTGCTAAATCAGCCAAGTACAATATGTCTGTTTGATCTAAAATTCCTGTAAGTTCTTCGACAACTTCTTGTTTTTGGGCTCTTGTCATTATAAGGTCAAAAAATTCTATTTGGTTATTGATTATGACAACCTCGGCTCAATTGGTATTCCTGGTCCCATAGTGCTAGACATGTAGAGGCTTTTCAGATAAGTTCCTTTGGAACCTGATGGTTTCAATTTTATCACTGTATTGATCAATTCGTATGCGTTCTCATAGATCTTTTTTTCATCAAAAGAGACTTTTCCGATAGCTGCATGAACAATTCCAGTTTTATCTACTTTAAAATCAATTTTTCCTTTTTTAATATCAATAATGGCCTGTTTAATATTCATGGTTACAGTACCTGTTTTGGGGTTTGGCATTAAGCCTCTTGGTCCCAAAATACGACCGAGTGGCCCTAGTTTTCCCATAACAGGTGGATTGGCAACAATAACATCTATATCTGTCCAACCACCCTTGATTTTTTGAAGGTATTCGTCAAGGCCAACATAATCGGCACCAGCTTGAATAGCATCATTTTCTTTATCGGCAGTGACCAAAGCCAAAATTCTGACTTGTTTACCTGTACCATGTGGTAGAGTAGCAACACCCCTGACCATTTCATTAGCTTTTCGAGGGTCCACTCCTAGACGTAAAGCCAAATCGACTGTTGCATTGAAAGAAGTATAGTTGATTTTTTTTACCAACTTACAAGCTTCATGAAGGGTATAGAGATTTTCTCTATCAACACTTGATGTTGCTCTGCGATGCTTTTTCGAAGTTTTACCCATAGAATAGATTATTTCTTGATCGGTGGTTGACCTGTTACTCTAATACCCATAGACCTTGCCGTTCCAGCCACCATTTTGGTTGCCGATTCTATGGTAAAAGCATTGAGGTCTTTCATTTTCTTTTCAGCGATTTCCTGAGCCTGGTCCCATGATAGGGATCCAACCTTATTCCTATTGGGCTCACTTGAACCCTTCTGTTTTTTTACTGCGGACAAAATTTGATTTACCGACGGTGAAGACTTGACCTCAAAATCAAAGGATTTATCTGTATAGACTGTCATATAAACCCTTAGGTTTTCACCACTTAGTTCTTTAGTTCGAGCATTGAACTGCTGGCAAAATTCCATAATATTTACACCGGCAGCTCCAAGAGCAGGACCAATCGGTGGTCCAGGATTTGCCGAGCCGCCCTGAACCCTCATTTTAACCTTTTTGCTTACTTCTTTGGCCATTTTTTATTCAACTAATTATCTACCGCTCTAGTTTCGTTTAAAAACAATTGATACTAAATCTCTTTTATATCTTTTCTACCTGTAGGTAACTCAACTCAAGAGGTGTCTTCCGTCCAAAAATTTTCACCATGATTTCTAGTTTACGTTTTTCTTCATTGATTTTTTCAATAGTTCCATTAAAACCATTAAAAGGTCCGTCAATGACTTTTACGCTCTGACCTAGTTTGAATGGTATGGATACCATTTCTGTAGCCATTGTCAGCTCATCTACTTTTCCTAGCAAGCGACTCACTTCAATAGGTCGTAATGGTACTGGTGCTCCATCAGATGTTTTAGACTCCTTTAGAAAACCAATGACATTATTCATGGATTTAATGGCTGAAACTACTTTTTCTATCTCCCCAGATTTCACCAATACATAGCCGGGATAATACACCTTTTCTTTACTGATCTTTTTCCCATTCCTAATCTGCACTACTCGTTCTGTAGGCACCAGAATATCATCAATAAATTGATCCAAATTTTCATAAGCCAAATCTTTGATAATCTCTGATTTTAACTTGAGCTCTTTACCACTTATGGCTCTAATAACGTACCACTTTTTATCTTGAGTATCTATCATAATCAATTGTTGATAAACTATCCGATGATATCAAAATAAAACTGTACAACACTAGACAACACTGTATCTGCCCCCCAGATCGCAAGAGAAAACAAAACAGAAAACACCAAAACAATACTAACCAATCGTTGCAACTCTGTCCATTGCGTCCAAGTGACGTTATTTCTCAATTCTTTAAAAGAATCTTTGATATATTCAATCAACTAGCAATTCTTTTGTACATTTGATGTCCTTCCGCACGGGTTGAGAGACTCGAACTCCCGACACCTGGTTTTGGAGACCAGTGCTCTACCAACTGAGCTAAACCCGTATATGACTTAAATCCACCAAAACCATTTATTATTCACTTCAGATAAGCTGTCATCCAAGACTATATTATTAGTCAAGGATTTCAGTTAATTGACCTGCTCCAACTGTCCTGCCACCTTCTCTTATGGCAAACCGTAAACCTACATTCAATGCAATGGGTTGAATCAACTCCACGGTAACCGTTAGGTTATCTCCTGGCAAAACCAATTGTACTCCTTCGGGAGTGGAAATTGTACCAGTTACATCGGTAGTTCTGACATAAAACTGAGGTCTATAGTTATCTCTAAAGGGAGTGTGGCGTCCACCTTCTTCTTTGGTTAAAATATAGACTTCGGCCTTAAATTTCGAATGAGGAGTAATCGATCCAGGTTTACAGATGACCATCCCTCTTTTAATTTCATTTTTATCAATTCCTCTCAATAGAATTCCGACATTATCTCCGGCTTCACCGCGATCGAGAATCTTACGGAACATCTCAACTCCGGTAATGGTCGATTTGAGTTTTTCAGCACTCATCCCGATAATCTCTACTTGGTCCCCAGTATTTGCTACTCCGGTTTCAATTCTACCTGTAGCTACCGTTCCTCTACCCGTAATAGAAAATACATCTTCAACGGGCATCAAGAAATCCTTTTCAATGTCACGTTCAGGAAGCTCAATCCACTGATCCACGGCATCCATTAGTTCTCGAATAGACTGAACCCAATTTTCTTCTCCGTTCAGGGCACCTAGCGCTGAACCCAGAACAACTGGAGTATTGTCTCCATCATACTCGTAAAAAGTGAGGAGTTCTCTGACTTCCATATCCACTAGTTCTATCAATTCTTCATCATCAACCATATCAACCTTATTCAAGAACACTACGATCCTGGGTACGCCTACTTGTCTTCCCAAAAGAATATGTTCTCTGGTTTGAGGCATCGGCCCGTCATTTGCTGCAACCACGAGTATTGCACCGTCCATTTGGGCTGCACCGGTGACCATGTTTTTAACATAATCGGCATGCCCGGGACAATCCACATGTGCATAGTGCCGATTCTCGGTCTGATACTCTACATGAGAGGTATTAATAGTAATGCCCCTTTCTTTTTCTTCCGGAGCATTATCAATTTGATCAAAACTCTTTGCTTCAGATAACCCTGCATCTGCCAAAACCTTAGTAATTGCAGCTGTTAAAGTAGTTTTTCCATGATCAATGTGTCCAATGGTCCCAATGTTCAAATGGGGTTTGGATCTGTCAAACTTTTCTTTAGCCATAATCTGATTTTTACCCTTTATTTTTAAGGTTTGCAAATATACAATTAATTTTTTTTTATTTTGCCCACTATTCAACTTTTTTTCTGCATCCAAATTATTCAGATGCATTTTAGGAATGCCAATACAAATTTTGTTAGGCACCAATAGCTTTTCGGTTGCCTGGTAGATTGATTGTTTCCTTATTCCCAAAAGACATCTAATTGTCTTTACAAAACTTTGTTTTTCATCTACTTAAGTATTTTTTAAAGAACTATATTATGGTATAAAACCAAATTTTCGATGACCCATAATTATAATTTTATGGTTTAATTCCTATTGACGGATTTGTTGTTTTTTTAATCTGCTGAGATTTTATATCAACTGAGTTTATTTATCGTTTATTGGATTTGAATTTGTTCATTTGGTATTTGGTTTTAGAAAAAAAGTATCAACACAATAATTGATCGGAATCATTTAGTGAACTGTTTTCCTAATCAGTTGTAACATCTGAATCCTTCATGGTCTTAAATACCTATGATTTTCGTAAATTTGAATCATAATTTGTTTACTTGATACATGACTTTTGACATTGATATGATTCGCTCGGTTTATCGCAAGATGGGAGAGCGGATTCCTGCTGCTCGAAAACTAATTCAGAAACCACTGACCTTATCGGAAAAGATTCTCTATACGCATCTCTGGGATGGTAGTCCTTCCACAATATTTAAACGGGGAAAAGATTATGTGAATTTCACTCCAGATAGGGTAGCACTTCAAGATGCTACGGCTCAGATGGCTCTGCTTCAGTTTATGCAAGCGGGAAAGTCTAAAGCATTTGTTCCCACGACGGTTCATTGTGATCATCTGATATTGGCCAAAGAGGGTGCAGAAAAGGATCTAAGAAGTGCCAATACAGCAAGTGCTGAAGTATTTAATTTTCTGGAGTCGGTATCTTCCAAATACGGGATAGGATTCTGGAAACCAGGTGCGGGAATTATCCATCAAGTCATCTTGGAGAACTATGCCTTCCCAGGAGGAATGATGATAGGAACTGATTCTCACACGGTAAATGCAGGTGGCCTTGGGATGTTAGCCATCGGGGTTGGTGGAGCTGATGCCGTAGATGTGATGGCAGGTATGCCATGGGAACTAAAATACCCAAAGCTCATAGGAGTAAAGCTGACAGGAAAATTAAATAATTGGTCATCCTCTAAAGATGTCATATTAAAAGTGGCAGGTATATTAACCGTAAAAGGGGGGACTGGAGCAATCATTGAGTACTTCGGTGATGGTGCTCTATCACTATCGTGTACAGGCAAAGGTACCATATGCAATATGGGCGCTGAGGTAGGAGCTACTACTTCCACTTTTGGTTTTGATGATTCAATGGAACGTTATTTAAGGGCTACAGATAGAGAGCAGATCGCTGATTTGGCCTTGGAAGTTAAGGAACATCTGACTGCCGATCCTGAAGCTTATGCCGATCCTGAAAGTCATTTTGATCAATTGATTGAAATAAATTTAGATGAATTAATGCCTCATATCAATGGTCCCTTTACCCCTGATTTGGCTACACCAGTAAATGAAATGGGTCAAAAAGCCCGAGAACAGGGATGGCCGATGGATGTCGAATGGGGACTGATTGGGTCTTGTACAAACTCATCTTATGAAGACTTATCAAGATCAGCATCAATAGTCAAACAAGCTGTCGAAAACAAGCTGACTACAAAAAGTGAATTTGGCATAAACCCTGGCTCCGAACAGGTAAGGTATACTGCTGAAAGAGATGGATTATTAAAGACTTTTGAAGAATTAGGGGCGCAGATTTTTACTAATGCATGTGGTCCTTGTATAGGACAGTGGGATAGAGCTGGTGCCTCAAAAAAAGAAAAGAACACCATTATCCATTCCTTCAACCGAAATTTCGCCAAAAGAAATGACGGAAATCCCAATACGCATGCCTTTGTAACTTCACCGGAAATAGTTACAGCCATTGCTCTATCTGGACGTTTAGATTTTAATCCGATAACTGATACTCTCATCAATCAAGAGGGTAAAGAAGTAAAATTGGAACCGCCAGAAGGTTTAGAACTACCTCCAACTGGATTTGACGTAAAAGACAATGGATATGTTGAACCTCCAAATGATGGCATTGGTATTGAAGTAATTATCAACGAGAAATCTGATAGAATTCAGCGACTAACTCCATTTGAATCTTGGGATGGGAAGAATCTTACTGGTTTGAAATTGCTGATCAAGGCTTTTGGAAAATGCACGACCGATCATATCTCTATGGCTGGACCTTGGTTGAGGTACCGAGGCCATTTGGACAATATTTCCAATAACAGCTTTATCGGGGCTGTCAATGCTTTTAATGGCAAGACCAATTTTGTAAAAAATCAACTCACAGGCCAGTACGATGGTGTTCCATTGGTACAAAGAGCATATAAAGCATCTGGAATCTCAACTATTGTTGTTGGAGACCACAATTATGGAGAAGGATCTTCGAGAGAGCATGCAGCGATGCAACCTCGACATCTAGGTGTAAAGGTTGTTCTAGTTAAATCTTTTGCCCGGATTCATGAAACTAATTTGAAAAAACAAGGTGTGCTTGCATTGACTTTTTCCGATCCGGAGGATTATGATTTGATTGAGGAAGACGATACCTTTAATTTTTTAGATTTAGACCAATTAGCGCCCAATAAAAATCTGAAAATTGAGATTGTCCATTCTGACAACTCCAAAGAGATTATCGAAGCCATACATTCTTACAACAGCCAACAAATTCAATGGTTTCGATCAGGATCTGCATTAAATCTTTTGAGGGCCGGCGGATAAAAAAAGATCCTTCAATTATATTATGAGAATAAACTTGAGCCAATGTCGGGATTTGAACCCGAGACCTCTTCCTTACCAAGGAAGTGCTCTACCCCTGAGCTACATCGGCCATTGAGTCAAGTTTCCAAAATGCAACTTACTTGGATTCTTGAGGTGGGGGACAAATTTACCACATTTGGGCAGTCAAAAATTGATCAACATTAGAATTCAAGTCATGTTAAGAAATACAATTATTACTTTTTTACTATCATTTGGACTCATCATTTCAAATAAATGTATCAGTTTGAAATCCGATCAGACATATGATGTAGTCATTATTGGTGGAGGTACATCGGGGATCGCTGCAGGGATTTCCAGTGCGAGAATGGGTGCTGAGACAATCCTTATTGAAGAGGGACCATGGGTAGGTGGAATGTTGACAGCTGCTGGGGTTAGCGCAGTTGATGGGAACAATAAATTGCCGTCGGGAATTTGGGGTGAATTTAGAGATAGTCTGGCAGGACGATATGGTTCTTTGGCAGCCATGAAGACAGGATGGGTCAGTAATACATTATTTGAACCTCAAATCGGCAACGATATCTTCCAGAATATGGCTTCGGCTGAGTCAAATCTAAAATTGCTTTTAAACCAAACGTGGGACTCAATTTATAGAGAGGACTCCTATTGGATCATTGATATAGGTGGTAGCAAAATTAAAGGCAAACAATTGATTGAGGCCACCGAACTTGGAGATGTGGTTCAGGAATTAGGGGTTTCTCACCGAACAGGAATGGATTCTAAAGATGACTTTGGGGAATATATAGCCCCAGAAAAGGCCAATGATGTAATTCAAGATCTGACTTATGCATTGATTCTAAAAGATTATGGAGAACCTAGGGTTATTGAGAAGCCAGTAGATTATGATGCGTCTATTTTTTATTGCTCAACGGCTTCTGAAAAGTGTCCTGATGAATCAACGATGTTTAGAACATTATGGCCTAAAGAAGAAAAAATCAAATATGGACAATTACCCAACAAAAAGTATATGATTAATTGGCCTATCAATGGAAATGACTATTACGCAAATGCGGTTTATATGGATAAGGAGCAAAGGGATTCGGTATTTGAATTGGCCAAGAGAAAATCCCTTCAATTTCTTTATTATCTCCAGACCGAATTGGGGTTTGAAAATTTATCCATTGCTGATGATGAATTTCCCACCGAAGATGGGCTTCCCTTAATCCCATATCATAGGGAATCTTTACGCATTAATGGTGTAACGACCTTAACAATGAATCACCTGAGCGATCCTTATGCTCATGAGGAACAAACTTTTCGAACTGCCATTGCTGTGGGTGATTATCCGGTTGATCACCATCATGCTGCCCACCCTAGGGCTGATGAACTTCCTGAACTACATTTTTACCCTGTCCCATCCTATTCCATACCTTTAGGGAGTTTAATACCCGAAAAACAAGAAAATTTGGTTGTGGCAGAAAAGTCGATATCGGTTTCCAACATTGTCAATGGTACCACTAGACTTCAACCGGTGGTCTTGCAGATAGGTCAAGTGGCTGGTATTGTAGCGGCACAATCAGCTCTAACCAATCATCTTCCAAGAGAAGTAGATATACGTTTTGTCCAAAATCATTTACTTGAAAGTGGAAATTATTTGCTTCCCTATTTAGATGTTCCAAAGTCCCATCCTCTCTTTGAAGTTTACCAAAGAATCGGTGTTACAGGAATACTGAGAGGTACTGGAAAAAATATTGGTTGGGAGAACCAGACTTGGTTCTACCCTGATTCAGATTTGCAACATTCAGATATTTTCTTGGAGGACTATATTGACATTGTTCGTTTTCCTCTTCCGGAGAAATTAACTCAATCTGCTGTTATTAATTGGATTCATCATTATTTATCAGAATCCCGAAGTGAGAATCAAATTGATCATCAAGAAATTGAAAGAATAATTGAGCCTTCATCTAATTCTGACCAGAAAATAATCACTAGGGGAGAATTTTCCTATCTATTAGATTCGTTTGTCAAACCTTTTGATCGTCCTATTTCTTTATTAGGGAGAGTAGCTGATTGAACAAGAATAAGTCCACAAAATTATTCTTTGTATTTTGGGTAGGCGAAGAAACCTCCTCGGTACATGATTGACAAAAGAGCGAGAGACGGGATTCGAACCCGCGGCCATCAGCTTGGAAGGCTGATGCTCTACCAACTGAGCTACTCTCGCTGATAGTTTTTTTGGTTGTGGGGAGAGCAGGATTCGAACCTACGAAGTTATATAACAACAGATTTACAGTCTGTCCTCGTTGACCGCTTGAGTATCTCCCCTACTTAACAAAAAGAAATCCCCGTTTATTGAGCCGATGGAGGGACTCGAACCCACGACCTGCTGATTACAAATCAGCTGCTCTAGCCAGCTGAGCTACATCGGCATTTATATCTATCCAAATTGGTTTGCAAATTAAAGTTATTTTTTCTTTATATAGACAATGTTGAAATCCAATTTAATGGGATTGTTCACTAGTATATAATGCTGATCACGAAGGAGAATAGGTTGGATACATATATGCTTGTTAAACATAGGGCTATGATTTACTGATGAGTATAAATTTGAAGTTTCAAACCATCCGCTTCTCATAAATCATCCATCCTGCCATCTAAGATCATCTGCTACAAAAAACTATCTTCTCAAAGTCTCCAACCAACGTAAATGTTTCTTTTTTATGATTTCTTGCTTTCTATTTCTAATAAATGAGAAGAGTTCAATTTTATCCCTATTAGATAAAAAAACGCTATCTTCATTTTTGATCCACCACTTGTAGAATTTTTCAGGATCTTGTTTAAGTGGAACATAAGCAGAAACAGGTTTTGTATACCCCGGAAATGGAATTTTGTACTTCGAACCCAGTGCTTCTTTGTAATAATCATGATGATCAGTTCTAAGCACCTTAAGTAATTCATAAAACATTCTTTTATCAAATTTTAAATTCTCTTTCCTTCTAATCTTGTCAAGTTTTACTGGATCTTTCTTTATCCATTTATAAATTGACATGGTTTCTACGTTCCCAGAATCAATAGTCAAATTGCTTTTTTCATTGTAAAATTTGTCTTTATTTGGCCAAAATATATGAATACTATTTGAATCATGTTTTGAGGTTTCAGATTGTTGAACAGGGGGAAAACTCTTCTTTTTTATCTCCTGGATTATATCAACTGTTTTGGAAGTTTCTCCTGGGTGTTTTTCCATAAGGGTATCAATGTCCTCTCCTAGAAATAAATCTTCTATGAACATCCACCGATCATGATTGGAAAATTTTTTCTTAAAGAAATGATTGAATAGTTTATAACTGATTTCATGCTTCTCTAAAGTTCTTTTTAATATTGAGTTGGAGTAGTTTCGACTCGAAAAATCTCGCCGGATTCTTTCCGGATCGTTTAACCTTACAAAAAGCATTAATGATTCTCCACCCTTGATTTCAAAAGTCCCTAATCCAAGAATTTCTATCAACTCAAATAACTTCAGATACTTGGTTTCAGTTGATGGATGGTTCTGAATATAATTTTCAAAATAATTTTGAGAAAAATCTTCAAACATTTTATTAAATAACTGCTTAAAGCTGTTGAATTTTCTCATATACAAATTATTGAATGTTTTGTATTTATGAGTTCCCGAGGGGCTTCCAGAATCCAAGAATAATTTTTTTTGAAGAAAGGCATCCTTCTCTATGCGACCTGGTCCTAATGCCCTTCCTGAAAAAGAAGATAATAGATATTTACTCACTTCCTTTGCTTTCTTTTTATCCCCGAATGGGGCAATAAAGCTCTTTTCAAATTGTTCTTTAGTGAAGTATTGACTTCCAAGAGAAGTTAAAACTTTAAGAGTGATTGACAGCACTTTATCTAAAATTTCTCGAGTCTTTTGCACATCATGCACTAATTGAAGTGAGATTTTGAGCATTGGTTCCAAATCAATATTCCCATACTCACGCATTAAATCTTTCTTGTAAAATTTACTCTTAAACTTTGGGAAACTTTCGTCTCTAAAAAATTTGCTCCAAAACTTATGTAAATCTAATTCTAACACTTTATACCCTTTGGTCTCTTTGATTACTGAAAATATTTCATTAAAGTCCTTACTGAAAAATGAAAATTCTTCTGATTTTATTTTTGCAAAGACTTTTACAAACAATTTTTTTGGTCTAGATACAATTACATGAAATCGATTTTTTAATAGATAATCCTTCTCAATCATCATAAGACTTGTCATCACTTTCTGATCTAAGTCGTAGTCTGTATTGAAAATATGTCCAAACTCCTCAATTGAAAAGAGAAGATTTCTATACCCTTCTCGTTTATACGATTCATAAATCTTCTTTAATACTGCTTTTATTTGATACTGCCTAATGGCCGACATACCATGTAATAATTTTGAGTAAGACTGATCTTTAGAAGAATAATTCAAAGCTGCAATACCTTCGATATTTTTTTCTCTTGCAGCCCTTCCAATTTCCTGAATATAATCTGGTAATAGACCAGAAGGTGCGTGATGGTAAATTACTTGAATGTCCTTGATATCAACACCCATACCAAAGGCTTTAGTAGAAACAAGTGTTTTGATTTTTCCTGAACGAAAATTTCTGTATGAAATGTCCTTAGTCTCAGCAAGCATCTTTCCATGATATCCGCCACAAAGATCTCTTTCTTCTGGATTTAAATTGTTCAGAATTTTACTTACATGTTTTGTATAAGGAACGTAAACAAGAGTCTTGATATTGTTTAATTTGATTAATGATTGTACAAATTTTGAGGTCTGGTCAACCTTTTTCTTTTTGTAATGGTTACTAAAATCATCATAATTATTGACTACAAATTCAATATCATTGCGAATCACTTGTCCAATAAAAAAATGAGGATTGATCATATTTAAACTATCAACACAATCAAAAACCATATCATTTTCACCACCATATACCGCAGTTGCCGTTAAGGCTACCATAGGGAAACTAAGATCATAGTATTTTCGTATTTTTCTAATATGATCTCCCAAAAACCAATAATCCACCCTAAAATCCCTTCCCCAAGTAGTGATAAGATGCGCCTCATCAATAACCAATAAACCAAGATTTCTTTCGCCAATGAAATGGTCAATTTTATAAGAAAGAAGGAGTTCTGGTGACATGTACAATAAATCTACCTCCCCTTGCTTGCACTTGTTCAAAATCTCTACCCGATCAGAATAATTTAATTCGCTGTTGATATATGCGACTTTAGAAAATCCTCTATCCTTTATTATGGCATCTACCTGGTCTTTCATTAAAGCTATCAACGGCGAAACAACTATGGTTATACCCCCTCTTTCTGAAACATGAAAAGCAGCTAACTGAAATAGAAGTGATTTACCTATACCCGTCGGAGCTGTAATAAAGATATCCCTATAGGGAACATTCTTTTGAGAATTTTCAAACTCATCAATGAGAATCTCAACTATCTGACCTTGTGATATATCCAAAGTTCCCTTTCCCAAATCAGGTTTTTCATAGACTTGAAAAGTTCGAAAATTCGCGTCTTTACCCCAGTATTCTCTCAAAATATTTAATTCCCTTTCTTTTGGAATATACCTCGTTGGAATATCGCTTTCATGGAATTTGATAAATCCACCACCAAATGAGGCAAGGAATGAATTAGCTAGCTCAAACTTCTTGACTAATTCATCCCTCATAGGATATTTTTTTGGAATTACGATTAATCCCCAGTCGTTGTGTACATTATTCCTAAAGCAATTATCTATGAAAATGTCTAAGGAGTGTAGTTCATTGTTTAGCCTCGGGTAATTGTTTTTATCATCTTCCGGTTTTGTTTCAATTTTTTTTGACTCAGTAAAAACATCCTTTATCGTATAATCAAGAGTATTTGTTGTATTAATTGAGTAATAATACTTGTCTTCAAATTTTATTTGTTCTGATTGAAAAATTGGGAGTCCCGCAGGTCTCTTCTCTACATTTTCTTCTTTTTCCACCTCTATGTAATCACTTTGGGATATTGGATATAACTGGCATAAGTTGTCTTTTATGATAATAATTCTATCCTTGAGTATAGGTTGCTTTGACTGTTCTCGCATGTAAGCGAACTGAGGGAATGAGAGAAGATGATATTTTTTTTCTTTTCTCAATTCTATTCTAATGTCCAAAGCCCAATCTTCATTAAATCTTTCAAATTTTGAAATTTCAAAAAAACTAACTCCATCTGCCATAAGATCTTTTCTATCGCTAAAATCAACTAAATCAACCCGTCCTTGAATCACTAGGACTGCGTTAGGATACCCATGACTTACTTCATCAATTTTATTCAAAATAAATTCTGAGTATTTGTTTTTGGCTTTACTCAATTTCATCAATGCGTTTTTATGTGAAAGGCAAAATGTGCCAAAGTCTGTCTAATAGTTAATTCTATATCTAAAATTAGAAAAAGTTTCTTCAAAGATTATCTTGAAGTAATTCCAATTATACACCTAATACTGAATCTGGGGGCAAGGGCACTCGGTTTTTCTTTCTCCAAGCAATCAATTCATCAAGTAATTCTCTGGTTTTATCGGGATTCGTTGTTGCCTTGTTGTACTTCTCAGATAAATCTTCCTCCAAATTATAAAGTTCTAATCTACCATCAAGCAAAAATTGAATCAATTTCCAATCCCCTTTTCGAATAATTGAACAAGGAGGGTCCTTATATCTACCACTTAATTGCCAAAATAAAGAACGAGGTTCAAATGATTCTCCATTTAATAACGGAACTATACTCTTCCCGTCTATTATTTCATCATAATCATTGAGGCCAGCTATATCTAAAAAGGTGGGAAAATAATCCAATACTGTAATGGGTGTCCTGGTTGAATTAGGCTCTACTCTCCCCTGCCAATGAATCAATGCAGGAACTCTCAGACCACCTTCATAAACATTTCCCTTTGCCCCACGAAGTCGATTGTTCATACTTTGTAAACCGTTGAAGCCGTTGTCAGATGTAAAAATAATCATGGTATTTTCAATCAGATTTCTTTCATCTAAAAACTCCAAAATTCGCTGCACATTATCATCTATCGATTGAATCATGGTAGCATAAGCTGCAATCTCCTCTAACCGCTCTGTCCCTTGACCAGTCAATAAGTCAGGCTCTTTTGTTAAAAATTTCTTAAGCAACACATCATTTCGGGGGACTGTGGGTCTATGAGGCGCATAGTAATGAAGATTAACAAAAAATGGTTCGTCAGAATTTCTTTCCATAAAGTCCAAAGCCTCATCAGTTAAACGATCTGTAAGCCATTGGTCATCTTTTTTTTCTTCAATAAATGGATTATTAAAAGGGGCTCTATATCCACCACTATTTGAAGCATACCCCTTTTCATAACCTCTTGCTGGGTCTCCCCACCAAGTTCCTCCTATGTTTTCATGAAAACCCCTCTCTCTTGGATAAAACCGTCTTGTCTCCGTATTGAGATGAGCCTCCAACCAACTTAAATCTCCGTTTTTCGGTTGAGATAGTTTCTTTTCAAAGGGATATTTCTGTTCTACACTTGGATATGGTCCAACGATATGCCACTTACCAATGTGAATCAATTTATATCCAACCTGGTTCAATAGTTCAGAAAACAAAACATGTTTTTGTTCAACTGTCCAACGAGAAAAAATACTATTTCGAGCATTCCCCCTATCTAAAACTGGGACGTTGTAAACCTGGGTACGAAAGGATTGTTTTCCCGTATACAATGCAGCTCTCGAAGGAGAACAGGTTGGATACATATAGGCTTGTTCAAACACAAGACTATGATTTGCCAATGAGTCTAAATGTGGAGTTTCAAACCATTCGCTTCCCATAAATCCCACATCCTGCCATCCAAGATCATCTGCTACAATAAAAATTATATTAGGCTGTTTTTGTTGATTAACAGCACTTTGGTTAAGTAGCCAACCAACTGATAATAGCAATCCCCATCCCAAAAACTTCTTAATCATCAAAGCGCGTCTGTACCTTTAGTATTGCTCAAAATTGAGATACTCTCTTGCATTTGTCTAACAAAATAAAATGAAGCTAATGTGAATAATGTCATAAAAATCCAATTGAATCCTATAGTTCTCCAATTTATATAATGAAATCTATTCCATCTAACGCATCAAACCCTCTCAAATATATATACCCCCTGCTATTTATTTTTTTGTTTATACAAAACATACAAAATTAAAATTATACTCGTTTTAGGAAAACTGGTGATCGAAAATGTAATTTTTGAAAACTTCAATGGAAAATTATTCCCAAATTTCGCCAAACAAAGTAACACTCATTGAATTCACCGCTTCTTAGGCTTAAAATCATAAGAAACCATTAAAACTCATCTAACAAAATCTGGATTATCTTTTACCGGTATATCTGCACCAGTTTCTTTTACCCAATCCATTAATCTTTGGTATAACTTCTTAGCCATCTTTGAATTGGATTCTGATAGATCATTTTGTTCGCCAGGGTCATCCCCAAGATTATATAACTCATATGAATCATACTCATAGAAATAAATCAATTTCCAATCTCCACTTACTATTGCCGATGATGGGACCGCTCTCCACATCATATCACTTGTGCCATATTTCGGTAAAATGTTATCCCCAGGCCATCCTTTGTTAGGATTTCTACCACCAAGATATAGAGGATAGTGCCAGAAAATATCACGAGACTGTAATTCCTGTCCCGTCTTAAATAACCCAACAAAAGACTGTCCATCCAAGGTTTGTGTTTTGGGCAATTCTGCACCCCCTATTTCAGCAAAAGTTGGCAGAAAATCAACACCTGTAACAGGATAATCACTAGTAATACCTGGTACTATTTCACCTGGCCACATAGCAGTAGCAAAGGTCCTAATCCCCCCTTCATACATAGCTCCCTTGGCACCCCTAAGAGGTAAATTACTGGTATGACCAGCAGGACCGCCATTGTCAGAAGCTACAATAAACAACGTATTGTCTATCAACCCTAAATCTGTAAGCTTAGCCCGAAGCTGGCCAACACTGTTGTCAGTCACCTCAATCATCGCTGCATAAGTCGGATCCCATTTTCTTGATTTATCTGCCCAGTTTTCCCACTTCTTTTCATATTTCCTTACAACCTCCATTTTTGCAGTTAATGGAGTGTGAACATCCCAAAGAGAAAAGTAGAGAAAGAATGCGTTATCCCTATTCCTCTCAATAAATTCTGCAGCTGCTCTTGTCATTCGATCAGTGGCTAGACTATCATTATAGAATCTTTTACCCGAAGGGGTATAACCATCTGATGTCGCTTCATCAAAACCCTGAGTATCCGGTCCTAAATGCCATTTTCCAATCCGTGAGGTTACATAACCAGCATTATTCATCACCTCAGCAATCGAAACAATCGATTCGTCTAATTCTGTACGTGAATCAAGGGATGTTTCATCTCCCTCTCGATTTTTTGCCGGAACATACCACCTCATATCAGAAACCTTCCCTTTGGATTGTCCATTGGGTTGATATATTTTGGTTCTAGGAGTGTACAGTCCCGAAATGATACAAGCCCTGGTAGGAGCACAATTTGGACCTCCAGGATAAAAACGATTAAATACTATGCCATCATTTGCTATAGAATCTATCTGTGGCGTTTCATAAAAACCATCAGCACCTCCATTATAGCTAACATCAGACCACCCCATATCGTCAATAAGAACAAAAACGATATTCGGTTTCTCTTTATCATAGTGACCCGATCCCTTGTTCCTTTTAGAGGAACAAGTAATGATCAAGCACCCAAATATCCACAACCTCAACTTCCTGAAAATCTTCATCATTTATTTCTTATTCTATTCCTAAATTAAGCACAAAAACAGTTTTACACAGTGTGTCTTGCAACAAGGGCTGAATTCGATGTCAAGACAAATTCATTCAACACTAGTACGATTGTTTCTAACCCATGAGTCAACATAGTTTACAATTTCAGAATTTGCCTCAGCTATGTTCTCCGACTCATCAATATCGTTTTCAAGGTTGTATAATTGCCACTGTTCTAAACTATCGTTTCGAACTAATTTATACTGCTTGTATCTCACTGCCTGAGCTATCCCAGAATTCCTTCTAGGCCACTCCCAATAGAGCATTTCATGCTTTGCTTGCCCTTGAGTATCACCAGTCAAAGTAGGAAGAATTGATATTCCATTAATATCAATGGGTACAGAACCTTCTGCCCCTATTAATTCAGCTACAGTCGGTAAAATATCCGCCGTGTAGGTTAGGTGATTACTAACTGTCCCTGCCTCTATCTTGCCTGGCCAACTCGCTATCAAAGGTGATCTGATGCCCCCATCATGCATTGATCTTTTAAATCCGCGTAGCGGTCCCGAAGAATCTAGTATTCCATCAAAACGGTTTGCTGCTCCATTATCAGACATAAAAAAAACAATGGTGTTCTCGGCTATTCCTAGTTCTCTAAGCAAAGAAAGTACTTCACCTGTGTGACGATCAATCATATTTACAAATGCAGCATGAACCCGCGCTTCAACAGACCAAGGCTTGTCTTTGTACATAAGCCATGATGGGTCATCCTCCGGAAGATGATATGCACCATGAGGTGGAGTCCAAGGGGCATAACAAAAAAAAGGATTCCCCCTGTTTTTCCTGATGAAATCTAAGGTTTCCTGAAAAATCAAATCATGACTAAATTCTCTTTTTTCTCCAGTCTCAATACTGATTGATACGCCCCCATTTTTAGGACTTTTTAGCTTGTCCTGCCTATAGAGCTTAGATCGCTGCTCCCTAGTTTCAATCGAAGTAACCCCATATTCGTAGCCGTTGTTTTTAGCATTACCCGCCAAAACAAAGGGTTTTCCATTTTTGACCAAATACGAGGGATAATAAGTGTGGGCATGAACCTGATCATAATAACCAAAGAAACTATCAAAACCTTGCCTCTCAGCGGCACCTTCAGATTGCATCGTACCCAATCCCCATTTACCAAAACCACCAGTTACATACCCCTTAACTTTAAAAATCTCTGCCACAGTTGTATCCTGATCAAAAATTGGGGCAGTCCCTGAATTACTCCTTACACGTGAATTACCTGAATTTTTTCCAGTCATCAATACACATCGAGATGGAGCACAAACAGTATGACCAGCATAAGCATCCGTAAAACGCATTCCATTTGCCGCCAATTGATCTAGGTTTGGGGTTTTTATCTCTCTTGACCCATAAACCCCCAAATCTGCCCAGCCCATATCGTCAACCATGATGAATATAACATTAGGTAGAATGTCTTCATTGATCTTAATTTCTCCGCTAGACATGAACAGTAACGATAAAAGTGCCACCGTGTTAAATACTAGTCTATTCAAACTTTTTGTCATTTGTATTTCAATTTTAAATGTAAATCAATTCCCCGAAGGCCATATATCTTCCCACGGGTACTCCCTATCTATTCGATCTAATTCAGATTTGAGTTTCTTATATATCTCCAACATCTGTTCATCAAGTGAATCAATATCTATAGCATCCTCTTCCAAAGGATCTTTATCTACATGATAAAACTCTCCTGTCTGATAAAGTTTGTACTCTATTGTTCTTGCAAAACGATTACGGTTTTCAGAATCTGTTCGTATGCGATTTTGGTTGTCGTCCCTTCGGGGATCATGATGCATAAACAAAATTTCTCTATACTTGAAAATGTCTGCATCTCCACTAACCAACGGATAAAAACTAATCCCATCTAAATTCTTTTCATTCCCAAGATCTATTCCGGCTATATCAGCAAATGTGGGATAAAAATCACTAAAATCAATTAAGCCCTTCCATCTTTTAAACTCCTCAATTTTCTGCGAGTTATGTATGATTAAAGGTACACGGGTGCCAGCATCTTTCATAGTGCCTTTACCACCTCTAACAAACCCACCAACTGTGTTTATAGTTCCTCCCCTACCAGTTCCATTATCGCTGGTAAATATGATGATAGTATTTTCATATAAATTTTCCCGCTTTAATGTCTCAACCAGCTGACCCACAATCTTATCCGTGTACCGAATCATATCTACCAAGTATTCATTAGAAGATTTGTTTTTATCTGTTTGATGCCAATCCTCAGAATCTGGAGTTTTATCATAAGCTCCATGTACAAGAACCATTGGATAATAAATAAAAAAAGGTTGCTGTTTATTTCTTCTAATAAAATCAATGATAAAATCTCGGTGCATATCAGGGCCATATTCGCCCTTTAATCGTTTTCCATTACTTTCTATTTCAGAATCAGCATAACGCTTGCCCTCAGAAAAGGTATAATTATGTAAATGATACTCATCAAAGCCCGCCTGATAAGCCCTATCCTTATGATTGTGTTCTTCCACATAACCGCTCATCCTAGGATTTCCATTGAGTTGCCATTTACCCGCTATACAAGTCTTATAACCAGCTTCTTTCATCAAATTACCTATGGTCTTATGTTCCGGATTTAAATAAGCAAAACGATCATAAGATTTATAGGTGCGCATCCCAGTCATCAATTTTACCCTTGAAGGAGTGCAATTCGGTTGAGCAAAACAATGACTAACCATCACGCCGTTTGATTTTGCCAAAGCGTCAATGTTGGGGGTATCAACCTTACTGCCATATATAGAAATTCCATCTACTCCCAAATCATCCACCATAATAAAAAGTACATTAGGTCTAACATCCCTGATTTCATGACCATGAAAAAAGAGAAAAGAAAATGACAATAGTGCATACACCAAAATTTTTCCTTGTTTCATCAATTTAGTCTATCGTCTTTTCAATTTATATTCTATTCTCTTTTGGAAATCACATCTGTTCTCTCAATCGATTATACTCAGGATTCACACACCTGTCTTTCCAAGCTTGTAGCACACACCCAAGTCCTATATCTGATTCTAGTAATTGACCTAAATCACCAGTTTCTTCAATCCAATCAGATAAAATCTTTCTATGATGTTCCAAAACTAGCTGATATTGCTTTTCATCAGATAAGTTATTTAGTTCATGCGGGTCATTCTCAAGGTCATAAAACTCTTCAGAATCCCTATGATCTCCAAAAAACAGTAATTGACTTGAATTGAGATGACCATCAGCCATCATCTGTCTAATTTTTTTAGTCACAGGCCAGTTGTCTTTATAACTAGGCTGCATATATGGTCTATCTATAAAATAATTTCTGATATATTTAAATTTTGGGGTTATTACAGCCCTAATCCTATCAATGGTGAAATCACAACGATCTCTGGCCGCTACGACATGTGTTCTTTTCTCGTAGGTCTGTGAAAACAAATTTTGCCCTTCCATTGTTTTAGGTATTCCTATACCTGCTAAGGCTAGACTAGTCGCTGATATATCAATCGCACTGACTAGATTTGTATTTACCTGATTCGCTTCAATTCCCGGTCCAGCAATAATAAATGGCATATGTATGCCTCCCTGATAAAGAAACTGCTTGTGTCTGTGTAATCTCATTCCATGGTCACTAAACAGAAAAATTATCGTGTTCTGATATAACTCCTGCTCTTTTAAGCTTTCAATAATCTGCCCTACTTGAAAGTCTGTTTTTATCAAACAATCATAATGGTTAGATATCTCCTCCCTGACCTCCGGAATGTCAGGATAATATGGCGGGACAGAAACTCTTGATCTATCAGTAACCTTTGAAACGCCCTTCAATTTGCCTCCCCCTAACTGAATCTGCCCGAAAAAAGGTTTGCCCTCAGTATTTCCTTCCAGACAATCTCCAGCTAAAAATGATTGCGGACCCCAACCACCTTGGCCTCTAACAAAATCATAGAACTCATCAGCTTTCCATTCAAAATTGTAATCGTCTTTACCCCCTTCATTGAAAGTCCAGTAACCAGCATTTCTAAATTTTATGGGTAACGGTACTACATCTTTAGGCAATATATTTCGATCATATTTTGTAAATGTTTGACCTCGGTATCCCTTCCTTGCACTCCTATGATTATGTGCCCCTATAGATGTTTGCATCATACCGGTAATTATCGAAGAACGAGATGGTGAACATACGCCAGCCGTAGTATAAAACTGATCAAATCGAATCCCACTTTCAGCTAATGCATCTATGTTTGGGGTCTTTATCAGCGTCTCTCCATAGGTACTGAACCAACCATTGACATCCTCTAAATAAATCCAAAGTATATTTGGTTTAGTTTGTATCTGATTTAAAGCAGTGGAACCTCCATAGAAGAATAGCATAACACCCCAAAAAATACTCCAAAAAATAGGTCTACATCTTCTGCTCATCCTTAGAATTGATTATTTGAAGTATTGATTTCACATTTGTACAAACTAGGGGTGTCCAATCGGCAATTTTTTGACCTATTCCATAAAGGACTTGTTCATAAAGATAAACTAATCAAGGTCTTATCCACATACAATGACCGCCTCCAGGAGCCATATAGAGGTTTATTACATCTCCCTTTTTTACCGTCCCACGTCGCACTATGTAAGCCTCTGGATTAGAAATGTAGTGGGTTTGATCAGAATCCTCATAGTAGGTGATCTGATAAGTTTTTCCTTCGCTTAGAAAATCTAACTCTATATCTAGAGTTGCTCCCTTTTGACTGGCTGCACTTCCGATAAACCATTGCTGTCCATACCGTCTTGCCGTTGAAATATATGCTCCCATTTTCCCATGCAGTACCTCAGTCTCATCCCATTTGCCTACTGGCTGTTGTTTAATGAATTCAAAAAGATCATGTTTTGCTCGGTAAGACTCAGGAGCATCAGGTAGGCATACTAGCCCACTAAAAATAATTAAAGTACGGGCTGCTTCTGCTACCACCGTAGAATGATAAGTACCCGTTTTTCGAGGACCTTTATCTCTTTTTCCAGAATTAATCCCGATTATGTCAAAATTTCCATTATTCATGTCTAGTGGCCCTTGTATAGCATTAATCAAAGCCATTTTGATGAACGTATCAGGAGTAAAAGTCCTTCGGGCATCAAGCTGTGCATGACAATATTCCTTTGTAATGGCATTGGGGAAAGTGCGACTAATACCAGTAAAAGGAACAGGACTATCATGAAAATTAATGAGTAAACCACTCTCAGCACTCAATTCAATCGCCTTACGGGTGAATGAGACATCCTCCTTCATGAAACCATATTTAATGCCTTTCATTCCCAGCTGCTGGTAATGATTAAATAAATTTTCATCACCGTAGCTCCCTTTTCTTCTATCATAATAGAGTAATAAATCTACACCCCTTTCCTCAGCATATTCGATTACCTTGGATAAATTCAATTTATCGGAGTGTTCGATATGCCCTTCTCTAATTTCGGTATACCAAGCATCATCAATAAGAAAATAATCTATACCATTCTCAGCGGCAAAATCAATAAAACGGAGATAACTCTCTGTATTGATTCCATATTGAAAGCCATCGGGAGCTTCATACCCATGTACCCTCCAGTCCCAGAGAGTGATTCCAGGTTTTACCCACGAAACATCGTCAAGCTGATTGGGAGTGGCTAAGTTTAGCAATACAGTATTAGTAAGGAGATTTCCAATAGCCTCTTCAAAAAGGATAACCCTCCAAGGGGTAGTGATATCCCCTGTTGTGGTCTCCACACGATTTGAAGAATACAATAAGTCTTGTTCCCTATGAAAGTTCATAACCCCAAAACCATGTGCTGAATATAAATCTGACTCCATCAAGGATAAATGCTTACCTGAGCTCAATTCCACAACAACAGGCAATTTAATCGGGCCAACAGCCTCCCTAACATCAATAGGACCCTCCGGTTCACGCTCGCCAAATGGAAAATAGATGCTGCTGTTTTCAGGAAGATTAAAATCACATCTGTAAGCAGCCTCTTTTATCAAATCATTTTTATTGCTGATGAAACGAAACGCAATTCCATTGTTGAATACCCTACAAATAAGTGATACCTCAACTCCTTCATTATTCAACAAGATAGTCGTCTCATTGAAAAGGTTTCTGATTGAACTAAATTGACCCCAAACCGGTTTCCAATTTTCATCTACGGTTCTAGATGTTGTGGTGGATATGTCTAATTCAACACCCGAAATAAGCGATATAAGCGAACTCTTGACCAATAACTCACCATCCCAATAAAGCTGGTATGTAAAACCATTATTTTCATAATCAAGTTTTAGGTTTACCTTACCATCTGGTGAATTCACCAAAATTGGATTTTTCGAATTTCCCAAAACACCTTGACCCACACCATTAAATAGCATAATCAGGCATAGAAAAAATAATCCTAATTTCATGTTACTGTTGATAGAATGAACTCGAATTCGCACAAAAATTATATCGAAAAGGTATTATGGAACATCTCTATTAAATCTTCAATAGTGAACACCATTGATTCTCCTTTAGAACTCTCAATAATTGGGGTAAAATAACCATCCCAGTACAATCTAAAGGATTTGCCCTCTTTTGAATGAAGATTAAGTTTTTCTAACTGACCTTCATTCCATTCTATATCTACTGTAAATCCGCCTCTTGCTCTCAACCCTTTTACCTTTCCTGAAGACCAAGCTGAGGGTAAAGCTGGTAAAAGATGCAATATATATGGGGCATCTACTAAATTCTCTGGAGGAACAACGGGACTAAAAGTCTTGTTATCTCCA
This sequence comes from Flavobacteriaceae bacterium bin25, assembly GCA_002238525.1. GTDB lineage: Bacteria > Bacteroidota > Bacteroidia > Flavobacteriales > Flavobacteriaceae > Bin25. The sequence continues at coordinate 11,854 of MPMN01000007.1, read as the reverse complement.
TTGTCATGATAAGAAGGACTCGAAGCAATAGAAATTCGTTGACCGTCGCTAAAACTCCTCAAATGACTTTGGAGGAGCATTTCATTTACTGCTGCATGTGCTCCAAAGTTACCATCAATTTGAAAAGGTGGGTGAGTATCTAATAGATTTGGCAATACACTCACATCGTAAAATCCCGATAAAATTTCATATGCTTTATCTCCCTGGTGGAATCTACTGTAAAAGTTGGTCTTCCAAGCCCTACTCCAACCGGTTTGTCCCCCTCCCCGAAAAGTAAGAGATTGAAGAGCTGCTTTAGTCAATTGGGGAGTTGTCAGAGGGGAAATATCTCTTCCGGGATGCAACGCCCATAAATGAGACACATGCCTATGTTGGTCTTCGGGGTCATCCCAGTCTTCAACCCACTCTTGTAATTGCCCATACTGACCGATACGCTGAGGTGATAATTTTGGTATTCTCTCTAACAATTTTTTTTCGAACTCTTTATCTACCCCAAGTGTTCTAGCCGCTTCGATACAGTCCACAAAAAGATTGTACATGATTTGCTGATCCATGGCTGCTCCTTCTGTAAGTTTATTAAGACGACCATACTTTTCTTTCAAAAAAGCATTTTCTGCCGACCATGTTGGGGACAAAACATAAGTTCCATCCTTATAAGGAATCATAAAATCAAGATAGAATTCCGCACATTCCTTCAAAATTGGATAAATCTCCTGAAGGTATTCTTTGTCCTGTGAAAAGGCATAATGCTCGAATAAATGTTGTGTCAACCAGGCAGCAGAAATAAAATTATAGGTAAACCGAGCATATTTTCGAAGAGCAGTATGACCAAATACCGAGCTGGTGGTAGAGACCATCCATCCATCCGAATCAACCATTCGACGAGCTGTATGTCTTCCAGATTCACGGATTATTTTCATCCAATTCAAAAAAGGAGTAAAACATTCAACAAGATTTGATGTTTCGGTCATCCAATAATTCATCTGAATGTTGATATCTGAATGATAATCCGAATCCCATATGGGATTATAAACCGGGTTCCAAATCCCCTGTAAATTAGAAGGAATAGATCCTGTTCTTGAAGAAGCAATCATCAAATAACGGGCATAGTGATAAAAGAGCTGGTCAAGTTCGAGACTAGCACCATCTGCTAAAAGTTTATGGGAAGAAATATTCTTAGGCTCAAAATCCAATTCCAACCTGGATCGATTGAACAAAGTTTGATAGTCTAAAATGTGCCTCTTTTTAAGTGTCTGATATGATTTATCACTAATATTCTCAAGCATCTGTTCACAAAAAGCATCATAGTCATGTCCCTTAAATGATGGATAATCAGGTAGATAGTCTGTCGCGCCTACAACTGCAAGAACTACCTCATTTGCATCAGTTATGACCAACCGCTCATCTTCAGCAATTACCTTACCATCAGTCTTGTGCACCTGAAGAACTTGTTTATAGGACATTGCCGCTCTTTCTGAAGCAGGGGTAATTTCTATGTAACGATCATCATCCCAAGTAGGCCTTTGACTCCTCTTTGCTTCCTGGGGTCCGGTGCCACTAATTTCAAGTCTCTCCTGACCAACCCTAATAGATTTTACCTTATGAAGAGCATCTTGTCTTATCCCAAGAGTCATAGGATTCCCATTAGAGGTGTATCGGATCATCATGACCTGGTCAGGAAAACTACAGAAATACTCTCGTTTGTAATGCGTGGCACCGATTTCATAAGAAACATTTCCTACAGCTTTTTCCAAATCTAAGGTTCTCTTGTAATTGAAAGCTGAATCGCTGTGATGTCCCGTTGTAATGATGATGTCAGTAAAAGGAAGATAGTTACCCATAAACCACTTGTTACCAAGATTTTCAAATAGATAGCGCTCAACCTCTCGATTGGCATATCGCCCTTGTCTAATCAATTTTCTCGCTTGGTTCAACACTACTGGATCAATATCTGTCGCTCCACCCTGGTCTTCTTCACTCAAACCTCGTACTCCGTCCCACATTGAATGCTCATTACAAACCAAATGTTCCTGGTCTATCCCTCCATTAAATAGAGCACCATATCGTCCAGACCCTATGGGGAATGCATGTTTGATATATTCTGTTTGCACACTCGCATTCCTACTGAACCAGTCAATATCATCTTTTGGCACTCCAGGATAATCATGCCAAAGAACTAAAGGAGTGCTTTTTTCATCTTCCTGTAGAGGGAAATTCTCAGCTCCAATATTGGTCAGAAAAAAGATACCTAAAAAGGCTAAAATTGCGGTTTTCAAGTTAATGTCTGCACCCCTAAACTGGGATAATATTTTGGTTGCCTTCATTTTAAGGGAATAAATTTGTTTTATCATACTAAGATTTAGAAATAAAACAGATATTACGAGATTTTATATCCACCAGAGATGTCTCCATTCATTTCCTGTATCATTGGGCTGCACCTCTCCCTTGGTGCTTCTACCATTGAGTATTTGCTTAGTGAGAATTTCTTGTAATTCTTTGACTATCTGAGGATACTTTGCTTGCAGATTTTCACTTTCTGCCACATCGTCTTTGAGGTTGTAAAGCTGAATTGGAGGCAAGGAATCTATGGCCTCTTTATCCCTCCGGGGGTTTGGGTAACTCCAACCGCCTGAGTCAGGACACATGATTAGCTTCCAATCACCTTTACGGATGGCAAAACTTCCATTGATAGAATGATGCACAACAGCCGATCGATTATATGACTTTTGCTGAAACAACGGAAACAGACTAAAACTATCCTCAGCTTGATCATCTTCAAGGGGGTATCCAATGATTTCAGCACAAGTAGCCATAAAATCAGTCGTGCAAATGACTTGATCGTTGATTGTTCCTGCATCAATTACTGCTGGCCACTTGGCAATAAAAGGAACGCGGTGACCGCCCTCGAAAATATCTGCTTTGTGTCCCCTAAAGTGATGACTTGGATGATGGCCTTTTAAAGCCAATTCTTCAAAATCAGCCTCTGGTGAACAGCCGTTATCACTGGTAAAAATAATTAAAGTGTCTTCCTCTATCCCGGAGTTCTCAACAACAGACAAAAGCTGTCCAACATAATGATCTATCATCATTATAAAATCTGCATATGGATTTAGTCCACTCTTGCCGTACCAATCCTTAGACGGAAGAATGGGTGTATGGGGCGAAGGGAGTGGTAGATAAAGAAAAAATGGGTTTTTAGCACTAGCTTGCTGTTCTATAAAGTCCATACCTCTTCGGAAAAAATTGGGTGTAACATCCTCGTGTACAAAATCCGGAGCAGTAAGTCCTTTTCTCCACCAAGTGTATTTCCCTTTATTGACCGTGGTATCAGTTGGTATGGATGTAGGTATGGTATTTTCGACATATACATAGGGTGGCATATCCAAAGAACCTGAATGACCATAGGCATATTCAAAACCCAAATCATTTGGCGAATTGACCACGGGGAGACTGAAATCAATATGATTGTCCTCATTTTTTGGCCAATCCCAACCCAAGTGCCACTTTCCAATAAAGGCAGTTTCATAACCAGAAGACTTCAAAATGGAGGCTACTGTGCTTCTTTCTTTAGGTATCAATGCAGTGGAACGACCGTTTAAGACACCTTGCTTTAATCGGGTTCTCCAATTGTATCGTCCGGTTAAAATACCATATCTAGTTGGAGTGCAAACTGAAGAAGAAGTATGTGCATCCGTAAATTTCATGCCCTGAGAGGCTAGTTCATCAAGATGAGGTGTTTTAATTTTACCATTTGGGTTGAAGGATGACAAATCTCCATACCCTAAATCATCGGCTAAAATATAGATGATATTGGGTTTGCTCTCTGATTTATCGGTTAAGGAAATAGGACTCTTGTAAGACTGAATAAACATCAAACAAACAACCGATATAAAAATGTATTTATTTTTCATTCATATTTTTTATAGAATTGAGATCTTATATAATTTTAGTTCTAAAGATCGCACTCGGTAGCAATCATACCCTTTTCATCAAACATTAACTCAAAAACCGTTAAATGAAACGCAACAGATTCCATGTTTTGCAAATACACCGATACAGCTATTTAAAGATTCTGAGCAAAATGCTGGGTTTCTTCTTTCTTATACACACAAGGTAAAACACCTATTCAGATTACATTTCATCTTCCACAAATGGAACTGGTGGCTCTAAAAGCTTTGGGTTATCTCTAACAGCAGCTTGAGGGAAAGGCCAAGGGTTATAGGTAGAAGGATCGTACTGTCTTGTATATATGTTTCGCTTTTTCGAATCATCTAGACTTCCTTCTTCAACTCTAGGGTCTGGCTTTCCTCCATCTCCCCATGGAATGCCTCGTGCAGCTTGTGAATCAGCAAAAACTTCTGGACCAAGATTATGTCTAATTATATCATACCACCGATGTGGACCTTCCGTGGCAAATTCAAATCTTCTTTCGTTTAAGATAATCTCAATATCAACAGGACGACCGTAGCTCGTTGCTACATCTGGCATACCTACTCTTGCCCTGACTTCACTGACAAGGCTTTCAGCCCTAGCCAAATCACCTGTTCCCAGCGCCGCTTCTGCATATAGTAATATAACTTCTGCAAAACGAAGTATATGATAGGACTCATCAGCCGATGAATTGTCATCATGTAACCAAGTGAGGTATTTTTGGAAATGATATCCTGTTCGGTTAATTCCACCTTTATCTGCCTTATCCCTACTACTGATTGTCAGTTGTGTTCCTGCTGGAACGATTATATCAGTATTGACTACTCTAACATCTTCACCTAGAATGGTATCTCCAGCAATTCTTTTGGGATGGGTAGCAAACATGGTATATGGTCCTGCCGTTCCTTGTGCCCCTGTAGTAGGTGCGACTTCTCCCTCTCTTAAAACTGTTATATCTAAACGTGGATCTCGATCATTCCAAGGATTGGAAGGGTCATAGCCTGAATCTGGCTCTGTGATATCCTTCCCTGTGGATAACATTTGGAATGACTCAACCAAAACATCAGTCACTCCGGGGAAATTCCCATTACTTCTTCCGACAATACCCGAGTATAAACCCTTTGGAGCCAACCTTGGATAAGTATGACCTTTAAATTCTCGATCATAAAGAACGGTATATATCGTACCCTTGGACCCATAACGAGAATTATTCAGGAAAAGTTGATGAAATCCCCTTTCACCTGGATCGAGTGAATATTCGCCACTGTTGTATACAGTACTTGCTGCATCCGAGGCTTCTCTATATAGGTAATCTTTATCGGGATACCAGTGTAAACCATTGAGCAAATGACGGGCTTTGAGAGTCAAAGCAGCACCCTTTGAAGCCCTAAATTGATCATCTCCACTAGAATACTCCGATGGCCAGGGCAAAACACCAGCCACTTCTGTCAGTTCCTTTGTTATCCAGTCAAACACATCTTTTCTATTGTTTCTCGGAGGGACATCTTCGGGTTGTAGAGGTTTGGTTATAAGTGGAATATCGCCAAATGCAAATTGTATTCTATCGTATTCCAATGCCCTCAAAAAACGGGCTTCAGCGATGTACCTCTGGTACAAGGAGGGTTCTATATTCTCTTCAGCTTGAGGGATACGAACCAAAAACTCATTGATTTGTCGAATCTTGGCGTACCTATTGGCATAATCATCCTCAGCATTTACAAGGGTAGGAGTAATCACCAAGGTAGTACCATACGCGTCAGCTCTATTAATAGCATCATCGGTAAGCACATTATATAGATACTCCGATCTTCTGGGATTACCTTGATGTGCTGGATGTCCTTGAACATTTCTGTATAGGGCATTCAAAGCAAAACGGATATCCAAATCCGTCTTGTAAACAGTTCCTGTAGACAACTGGTCTTTCAGACTCCGCTCTAATAAATCCTGACATCCTAAGAGAGTGAAACTAAACAAAAAAAATAATATCTTTATCTTACTCATGGTTTTATACTTTGACATTATAGTGTGATATCTAATCCTATTGTGACTGTAGTTGCCAATGGATACTGTACACTTCCAAATCCGAGTTGTGGATCCCATCCATATTTAGTAGCAAAAAAGTTGTCCCAAATTAACAAGGGGTTATCCGCTGAGGCATAAAGACGCAATTTTTTGATAAAATTTATGCTATCGACAAAAGCAGCCTGGTAACTTAGGTTTATATTAGTCAGACGAACATAACCTGCTTTTCTAATCCAGTAATCCGAATTTGAATAGTTCTGTAGACCTTCTGTGATTGCGGGTAGAATGGCATTTTTGTCGGGAATTTCTATAGAAAAAGACTCCTTGTGAATAGTAAAAGCATTGCTGATTCCTCCCGAGAAAGCATTGTCAACTTGACCACCGGTGGCATATATAGTTCTGTTTAATACTCCGCTAAAAAATGCATTAAAAGAGAATTCTCGCCAAGTTGCCCCGAATTGGAAACCTATGTTGTAATTACCTTTTGGGTTTCCAATGATTTTATAATCATGATTTCTACTGATGACCCCATCGGGTTCCCCATCAGGACCTCCAATGTCAAGGATCTTGGGGAATCCAATTCTTACTTCATTAGCAATCTCAGATATATCCAAACTCTCACGATATTCGTCCACTTCTTGTTGACTTGCAAAAAGTCCATCTGTGGTGAACCCTTGTCTGATTCCAACGGGTTGTCCAACTTCCCGAAGGGTAGCTGAACCTGTGTTCAGCGTTGAGGTCAATGAACCCAAATCTAGCCATTTGCTTCTGATGTTGCTCAAGGAAACACCCAGATTTAAACTAACCTCTCCAATCTTGCTTCGATGGGATAGTTTGAAATCAAACCCACGGTTCTCAAACTCAGCTGAGTTAATCTGTGGGGCTGGCAAACCAAACTCTGAAGTAGTTGAATATCCGCTGATTACATCGCTTCTTCTTTTATTCCAAAGTTCAAAAGTGACTCCTAGAAAACGTTTATAAAGGGAAGCATCAATTGCTACATTATATGAAGTAACTGTCTCCCAAGACAAATTCTCATTGGCAAAGTTTGCTATAACTAGCCCAGGTTGCAAGCCTCCGGGAAAAGGATACCCTCTATTTTGGTTGACTAGAGATTGAAATGCTAAGTCTCGGACACTATCGTCACCTTCCTGTCCCCACGATACTCTTAATTTTAATTGATCAAAAAAATCAGCATCAGACAAAAATGCCTCACGGTGCAAGTTCCAAGCCAAACTAAAAGAAGGGAAAGAAGCACTTCGATTTCCCGGAGCAAAACGGCTGCTCTGGTCATTTCTTACAGAAGCAGTTGCGATATACTTGCCATCAAAATCATAGGTTAAACTTCCAAAGAATCCATATCTACCTCTATCACCACCTCTATTGGTTGTTCCATTTAATAAACCTTCTTCAATACTTCCAAGTTGCAAACTGATGACTGCATCGGTAAGGAAACTTTGTCTTCTTGCATTAAATCCATCGCCTGTTAATTTTTCTGCTTGAAAACCGCCTGTAAAATCGAAGGTATGTCTATCAAATTCATAATTTGCTCTTAAGATTGATTGGCTGACAATATGAAAAGTCCTCGAACTAGATCTTGATAGTGACCGGGCATCTGCATTGGCTTGCACAATTTGATAATTTTCAAACTCCCCTGTAGTATTATTGAAATTCAAAAGGACACGATCAGTATCGTTATTCCAGTTAGTACGGTTGGCGTTTATGAATCGAAAATTCACATTTTGATCAAATGACAAACCTTTGATTATGTTCACTGTGGCATTGGCTTGTAATTCGAGAACATCTCTTAGGGCCTCAGTAAATGTTCCATCTGTACTAGCCAATATAACATTTGGAGAATCGCCATTGTCTCCGACAATCAAGAGATCGGCAGGATCTTCCAGACCCAATAAAGGATCGGTATCTCGAACCGGAAAATAAGGTAATGCACGTAAACTTCTCTGTGTGCTTATTGGAATACTGTTGGTTTCTCTATGTGTAAATGCAATATTAGCCCCTATCTTTAACGAGCGATTAACATCTGTCCGGATATTAGCTCTGAAGTTATATCTACTGAAATCGTCTATATCGGACACATTTACACCGTTTTGGGTTACGTATGCTGCTGTAAGTGAATATCTTGTTGATTCCGAACCTCCCATAAGGTTTAATGAGTGATTAAATTGCAGTGCGTCTTCTGCATACACTAGTTCTGACCATGAGGTATCGGGAAATTCTCCTCTTGCTGCTCTCAATGCAACATCTTCGGGGAAATAAGCAGATCGTTCAATGGTTGAAAGATCGGGGAATTCACCACTGGCATCAACATTCCAGTAATCAGCATTAAATCCCCCTAAATTCTTCAGCAGCATATAATCATAAGTATTGGTAAGGGTGGGGATTCTGGTATACCCTTGTCGGCTTGATTTCACGCTATACTTAAATGTTGGCGAGCTATTTTTCCTGCCAATTTTTGAAGTAATTAGTATAACTCCATTACTAGCATCTAGTCCATATATTGCTGTGGCGGCTGCATCCTTGAGGATGGAAATGTTTTCAATTGAATTGGGATCAACATCGTCAATATTTACTTCAAATCCATCCAATAATACAAGGGGTCCTCTACCTCCTCTAATACTTAGATTCGGTGATGCACCTGGTCGTCCACTTCCTTGGGAGATAACAAGCCCTGGTTCTATACCTTGTAAGGCCTGCTGTATGGTAAGCAGGGGTCTATTTTCCACTACCTGCTCTACATCTACTGTGGCAACCGAACCAGTTATCTTTTCTCTAGTTTGGGTACCATACCCAACGATGATTACTTCGTCCAAATTTGCTGAATCTTGCGACAATTCTATGTTAATTTGGGTATCTGCTCCTACTGTGATTTCTTCAGTTACAAATCCCAGATAGGAAAATTCCAATATGGAATTTGGGTTGGAAACTTCGATAGTAAAATATCCTTCAAAATTTGTTTGGGTACCATTGGTTGTTCCCTTTTCCACAACACTTGCACCGGGTAATGGCAAGCCATCTTGGTCGGTTACATTACCGTAGATTTGAATTTGGGTTGAAAATTCTATATAGTGGACAGGATTGACATAGTCATAGTCCCACAAACTTAAACTTGCGTTTGATTCACCATAATTCAAAGCAAAAGTTGATGTGTAAATTAGTATGCATCCCACAACAAGAACTGAATTGAGATGTTTTAATGGATTTTGAATATATACCATAGTAGTGATTTTAAGCCGTTACTATCAAGGTAAAGGTAACACTTTGATTCAAAAGTCACGGCATGAAAATAATTTTGAAGTAAATCTTTATAGACTGCATAAAATGTTAGGCTATAATCACTTTCTTGTGAAATAGATACCCCCCTAACAAGTACAATATAAATGTATGACAAACTTGCCTTAAGGTATCGTTGTGGTATTAGACATTGACCTATAGATGAACAAGTTATTTTATCCGAATTAGCTAGAGAATTATCCTGTGAATTTTGTATATATTTGTCCTATCAAATCTATGTTTTTCTTGTTGTTATGTCAATGAAGCGATTAGGTAAACTATGTGAAGTTATACCAAAGATTGATGGGCAGGCTGAAAGAGATGATTGTAGCTATACCGACATAACTAAATGTAGATGTTTTGGTATGGATGTACTTATGGTGAAAATATAGACTTTATTCGAAGTTGAGATGGAGGAGAATTAATTTCTATCTTGGATGACACCTTTGGTTCACACTATTTACTTATCTTTGGTAAATTATTTCATTTACGAATGACGAAGCGTTTTTACTCATTTGTTCAAACATTTTCACTACTGATTTTATTTTCTTGTTCTAAAGATGTAGTTGAACCGTTTACCGCACCGATTCTCAAGTTCACCATCGCCACGTCATCTGGTTTGGGTGGGACTGTATCTGGCGGTCAAAATGTAGATAGTGGTCAGGCGGTAAAAATTACTGCCACAGCCAATGAACACTTTCAATTAAAGGGATGGACCGGAGACTGCGGAACCTTTGACAAGGATGATTTAGAAATAACGATTACTGCTTCAAAGAATTGTACCGTTGGAGCAGAGTTTGAAAAAATCAAATACACCATCACAGCCACCCCAGAAAAGGGGGGGGTATTGTAAGCGATGGAGAATTACAAAGAGAACACGGGCAGATAGCGACTTTTACTGCTGAGCCTGACCAGGGGTATCAGTTAAGTGGATGGACAGTAGTTGAAGGTAGTGATTGTCCTGACCTTACAGAGGTCAAGAACAAGGTGACCTTTACGGTTGATGGTGATTGCAGTTTGGCAGCGGTCTTTTCCAAGGCATCTCGAACGATAACCACTTCTTCGGGTATTGGGGGAATGATAAGTCCTGTTGAGCGAGTGGAAGATGGATCAACACTTACCATCACTGCAACTCCTGACACGGGCTATCAAATACAATCCTGGGGAGGGACTTGTGGCACCTTTTCCAAATCCACGAATCCTGCAAGCTTCACAGTAACAGAAGATTGTTCTATTAGTGTATCCTTTGAAAAGGTATCCTATACCATCACCACAAATGCCGGTGATGGAGGTTCTATTACTGACAATCAATCCGTAGATCATGAAGAGTCGGTAATCATCACTGCGAGGCCTGATACGGGTTATCAAATCAGTGGATGGTCAGGGAGTTGTGGCACATTTGACAAGGCTAGCAATCCAGTATCGGTCACTGGTTCCGGTGATTGTTCCATATCTGTATCCTTTGAAAAGGTATCCTATACCATCGCTACAAATGCAGGTGCTGGAGGTTCTATTACTGGAACTCAATCCGTGAAACATGGCGAATCGGTGGGTATCACTGCAAGGCCTGATACGGGTTATCAAATACAATCCTGGGGAGGAAACTGTGGTATCCTGACCAAGAGTGGGAATTCAGTCACCTTCACTGCGACAAAAAGTTGCTCTACCAGTGTATCCTTTGAAAAGGTATCCTATACCATCAGTACAGATGCAGGTGATGGAGGTTCTATTACTGAAAATCAATCCGTAGAGCATGAAGAATCGGTAATCATCACTGCAATGCCTGATACGGGTTATCAAATCAGTGGATGGTCAGGAAGTTGTGGTACCTATAGCAAGACAACCAATCCGATATCTATCATTGTTTCCGAGGATTGTTCTATCGGAGTAACCTTTGAAAAGGTATCCTATACCATCAGTACAAATGCAGGTGATGGAGGTTCTATTACTGGGGATCAGTCGGTGAAACATGGGGAATCGGTACGTATCACTGCAACACCTGATACGGGTTATCAAATACGATCCTGGTCAGGGAGTTGTGGCACCTTTTCCAAATCTACCAATCCAGCATCGATCGCAGGATCTGAGGATTGTTCTATATCTGTGTCCTTTGAAAAGGTATCCTATACCATCACTACAGATGCAGGCACTGGTGGAACGATTACTGAAAATCAATCCGTAGAACAGGGTGAATCGGTAAGCATCGTTGCCACACCAAATACGGGTTATCAGGTACAATCGTGGGGAGGGACATGTGGTAGTTATAGTAAGGGCACCAATCCCGTAACTTTCACGGCTTCCGAAAGCTGTACCATTAGTGTATCGTTTGAACAGGAGGGTACTTCTACTCTTAGTGAGAATCCAGTTGATGACAATACTCCTTCCTCGGGAGATATTAGCATAAGGTATACTATTACCACTAAGGCTGGAATAGGTGGGACAATTATTGGAAATCAATCCGTAGAAGAGGGAGAATCGGTAATCATTACAGCAACACCTGATACGGGTTATCAAATCAGTGGATGGTCAGGAAGTTGTGGCATCTTTTCCAAATCCACCAAATCCGCATCGTTCACTGCTACCAAAGATTGTTCTCTATCTGTGGCCTTTG
>MPMN01000074.1 GCA_002238525.1 Flavobacteriaceae bacterium bin25 | reverse complement strand
CTGCTATAAACATATGGACCCTCGGGATAGGGGACATTCAATATGTACGTGGAGTTTGTATAAGACCTAAGATTGCCAAAGGCGGTCCCGGGCAACCGACTATGAAGCGTAAAAATGAGTATTTTGCTTTTTAAAAGCAAAATGCATATAGTCGTGGGTAAAAAAAAACCGCCTCTAATCCACAATAAAGTGATTAGAGCCATTAAGTAAACGGTAAACATTTGGGGTACTCCTTATACTTGTATTTTCTGCTTGATACCAAAACAAATCACAAATCCCTAATCAGATGATTCACTACCCCCAGACAAATGAGTGTATCTTCTTCCTGGATTTTAATGTTTGGATGATCTTCATTGTCGGATATTAATGTTTTTGTTTTTTCATCAAACCTTTTGACAGTAAAGTCAGTATGATTGACCGAAACAATTCCAATAACCCCATCAGTAAAAGACCGATCAGATCTTACAATTAAAATATCGCCAATGTGTAAAGTCGGATACATCGAACTTCCTGCCACCTTAATTAAATAAGTAGCCTGGGGATTATACAAGTATTTTTCATCTAAACTAAGGGGGATTTCTTTGAAATCTTCTGCCGGAGAAGGAAAACCCGCTTGTACACCATCTTGGAAATAGTTTACATAAATCTTCCGATCCTCTACCCTAAATGGCAAATTGATCAGCTCCTTGGTGAATTTAGGTAAGCCAGTTACTTTCATTGTACTTCTAATAGTTCATTCCAATCTGTAGTATATCTTTTGGATAATTTCTCTTGCCTCATCGGCCATGTCTTGGGAATATCCTGGCTAGCTAACTTGACTTTTTTTACACCCAATCTATGGTTAATAGCATCTACGGTACGCATCAAGAGCTTGTGTGTAGAGGGTTCATTCAAAAATAGATTTAATTGTTGAGAAGTCTCCGGTATGATTCCCATCACAATCACTCCTGCTTTTTTATATGCATACCCTTTTCTGTAAATATTCTTTAAGGATGTAGTTGCATATCTGCTCAAAGTAATATCAGAATTAGTGGCATAAGGTAATTTCACCACTATATTCTTTCTGTACTGAGGCAGCTCTTTTCTGTGTGCATTGGTAAGAATAAATACCATAATGGCATTGCAGACCGAATGTTGCCTTCTCAGTTTTTCACCACAAATACTAGCAAAAGTGCTGACCCGTTCCTTTAAATCTGAAAATTGACTAAGAGTAGTGGGAAAACTTCGAGTAGTGGCAATACTCTTTTTGCTTTTCACATCTTCTAACTCAAGAACAGAAATCCCCTCTAATTCAAATTTTAACCTCAGTCCAACCACTGAAAAATGCTTTCGTATGTAATGATCTGAAAGCTGAATGTATTCAGAGGCTTTGTACACTCCAATGTCGTTGAGTTTTGCGGAAGTCTTTCTGCCAAGTCCCCAAATGTCCTTCACTTTAATCCATTTAAGCGCTTTGATTCTTTTTCTTTCTGATTCTATTGCATAAACCCCCTGAGTCTCATCTATAAAATTTTTAGATATTCTATTGGCTACTTTAGATAAGACCTTGGTATGGGCAAATCCAATACTAATCGGAATCTGAGTATACTGTCTGACTTTTTGTTGAATTTCTAAACCAAGTTGTCTTAGATCCCTATTTTCACCCCCTTTAAACTTCAAAAAAGCCTCATCAATAGAGTAAACCTCTATATCTGGCGTAAAATCACCAAGAATATTCATTACTCTTTGGCTCATATCTCCATATAAAGGATAATTAGAAGATAAAACCTCCACCTGGTGTTCTCTAAACACCTCCTTGTATTTAAAAGCCACTGCTCCCATAGGTACAAAAGGTTTTGCCTCATTGCTTCGAGCAATCACACAACCATCATTATTGGATAGCACCACAATTGGCTTTCCAATCAACCTAGGACTGAAAACCCGCTCACAAGAAGCATAGAAATTATTGCAATCAATTAAAGCATACATAATTTAGTGCATACCAAAGTACATCCAGAGTAAATAATGAGGACTAAAAGATCTGTTGCTAGTTTTTCGAGATTTTTTGTTTTCCCATTCATCTCAAATTTAAATAAGGTTTTCAGTGGGGAAATGTCTGAAAACTTAAATATGCGTAGCATCAAATATAAGCTTTGGGAACTATCCGCCAAAAGTACTAGTAAAAAAGTCAAGAAGGTCCTTAGATAACACTGATAGATTTGTCTATACAACAAGTAAAGTTACTCACTATACTCTCATGATGCCTCATATTACCGTAGCCTATTCTACATTAATAGCAGGCATTACATGAGTTCAGAAGTTTGTGAATCTGTCTCTGACAATGTCTTTACTAATGAAATGGCACTATAAAGAAAAGTGATATAAAATTATCAAGGTAATCTTTTAATTTCATAGGTTAGACGTTAATAAATAAAGACTATTATGAATATTTTTAAAGGTCAAATCCTCTGAGAGTTTTCTGAACGCTTCAAAACGGACTTGGATTGCAAGAAATACCTCTCTGAAATCAAATGGAATGACGGCTTTAATGTGTCCAATGTGGACACGGGGCTTGTCAGGTACGCAAGGATTTTTCCCGGACGTGCAACATCTGTAGTCATACCGAGTCAGCTACAGCCAATACCTTGTTCCACAAGGTGAAGTTCGGTGTGCCCAAGGCCTTTTTTATCTACCTTGAGATGTCTACCAGTACCAAGAGTCTTTCTGCACGATACATAGCTGTTCGCTATAAAGTGACTCAAAATACTGCCCGTCTTTTCATGCACAAAGTCAGAGAGGCTATGGAATCTAGTGGCAAGTACCCTATGGATGGTACAGTACACGTGGACGAGTTCGTTCTGGGTGGAGTGGAACAAGGAAAAATAGGGCGTAGCTATGATACCAAGAAAAAGAATGCGGTAACGGCAGTACAGCTAACAAAGGAGGGAAGGGTTATGCGTGTGTATACCATGGGCATAGAAGATTTCTCGGCACGCTCTCTTGAGTCCATCTTTGTCAACCATATTAGTAAGTCTGCCAAGATAACCACTGACAAGCTGTTGAACCCGTCACGGGGTGGAAAGGATATAAAGCCATAAGTAAGACTCATAACATTACCCGGATGGAGAGCAACAAGAGACTCAACTTTGTGTCTCTTTATACGATGAACCACCAGATAAAGTCTTGGATACGTACCACTTATTCATGGGTGTCCGACTTCCATCTGGATAGATACTTAACGAGTTCTGCTTCAGAATAAACCGTTCACAGAATAAAGAAACGATATGCAACAATATAGTAGCAAAAATGGTGAACAAAGAAAAAATCTAATGTGTGCTTAAATGATGAGCTCAATAAACTAAATTTGAATCTCCATTGGGAAAAAGTTTTCTTATGCATTCCCTTATGTTGACGTATCTTAATACAAGTCCATGATTCGAAAAAAAATCTTGCTGCTTTTGATTTGTTTCAACTGTACTTGTGCCCAAGACAATTTTATGAAAAGAAATAATCTATATAAAGAAACTAGCCCATACCTCATACAACACAAGTCTAATCCAGTCCATTGGCAAAGATGGAGTCAGGATTTGTACAAGCAGCAGAATAAAGAAAATAAACTCTTGATTGTGAGTATCGGATATTCCTCTTGCCACTGGTGCCATGTAATGGAAAAGGAAACTTTCAAAGATCAACAAGTAGCCGAAATCATGAATGCAGATTTTATCAATATCAAAGTAGATCGGGAAGAAAATCCAGATGTAGATAATATCTATATGACTTCAGTACAACTGATGACTGGTTCCGGTGGTTGGCCTCTCAATGTTATTACACTTTCAGATGGCAGACCTATTTATGGAGGCACCTATCATACCAAAGAACAATGGATAAATGTTCTCGATCAAGTTCAAAAAATTTATTTGGAAAACCCCTCTAGATTGGAAGAAATCGCTCAGAATATAGAAAATGGACTTCAAGCATACAATACGATTGAAGTTACAGACCGCCCTTCAACTTTTTCAACCGATTCGATCAATTTGGGGGTGGAAAATTGGAAAAAAACTTGGGATTTTCAGTACGGAGGAGAAAAATCTTCTCAGAAATTCATCGTCCCAGTCAGATACCAATTCTTGATGCAATACCAAAAGATTACCGGAAATCTAGAAATAAATGCCTATATACTTAATAGCCTCAAAAAGATAGCAAATAGCGGAGTTTTTGATCCTATTGAAGGAGGGTTTTATCGATATAGTGTAGATCCTTTTTGGGAAGTCCCTCATTTCGAAAAAATGCTCTACGATAATGCTCAACTTATTGGTTTGTTCGCTACAGCTTATAAAAAATACAACACCCCCCTTTTCAAAAATAGAGCCTATGAAATCTTTGATTTTATGGAAGAACATCTTCAGGATTCCAGCGGTGCCTATTATGCTGCTATCGATGCAGATAACCAATTGGGTGAAGGACGATACTACATATGGACCCAACAAGAACTAAAACAACTAATCCTTGAAAATTGGGATCTATTTGTCTCCTTCTATAGTATAGATTTCAGTAAACCTTTTAATCAAGAGTTTTATATCCTTCGTCAATCCAAAAGTATTAATCAGTTTGCTTCAGAAAATGGCTTAACTGAAGAAAATCTTCAACTCAAAATCGACTACTGGAAAAATCAACTCAAAGGGGCACTTTCCAAAAGAGATTTTCCCACAATCGACAATAAACTACTGGCTTCATGGAATGCTTTAGCCATAAAAGGTCTTGCACAAGCATATCAAGCTTTCGGAGATGAACAGTTTTTGAACAAAGCTATTACTATATTCAATTTTGTGGAAAAGGAAATGATAGTCAGCGGAGATCTATTCCATACACACCAACAAGGTAAAGTTAAAATCGAAGGTTTTTTAGAAGATTATGCCCATTTAATTGAAGCAGCTCTATTTCTCTATCAAGTCACCGGCAATACCGAGTATATCGAAACATCTGAAAAGTTGACTCAGGTAGTTCTTGCAGATTTCTCTTTAAATGACCAACCTTATTTCAGTTTTAAAAAAGACCAGCCACTAATTACCCAAATTTTATCCACAGAAGATAATGTCCTCCCTTCTTCAAATTCAATCATGGCTAATAATCTATTTCTTTTAGGTCAATTATTACAAGATCAGCCCTACATAGAGAGAGCTAAAAATATGCTTTTAGGCATGCATCCCCAAATTATTGAATACACTAGCGGATATACCCTTTGGGCAAGCCTTTATACAACCATAGCCTATGGCTTTTACGAGGTGATTGTTAATGGATCTGAAGCAAAACAAATATCTAAAGAACTATTGCGACATTTTCTTCCAGAAATTATATTTCAACAAAGTGAAATAGAAGGTGATTTACCTCTGCTCAAAGATCGTTTCGACCCTCAGCAGACTTATATTTATGTTTGTCAAAATCGAGTTTGTTTACTTCCTGTAACAAATACCTCGGATGCTCTTGAACAATTGGAAAATTTTTCTATTTCCAATACTAAATTTCCCAACTTTTAACCAAAATCAAGAACTGCACAAAATAGTTTGTTTTGAATATAGGTTTTGTCCATACCAAGTTGGTGAACATTTCACAAGAAAAATATGAAAAAATTTTGTCACCGGATATTGACCTATTTTCTTGAGTAGAATGGAAACGCCTCATTTGGTTGATTACAGTTTTAACTAATTTGTATACCTTAATCTTATCATAAATCATGACCATGAATAAATCAGTTCTTGTAGAGAAACGGATTCTATTGCCTTTTGTAATGGTAACCACAATGTTTGCCTTGTGGGGCTTTGCTAATGACATAACCAATCCCATGGTTTCGGCATTTAAAAAAATTCTGGAGTTGAATAATACCCAAGCATCCTGGGTACAAGCTGCATTTTATGGAGGTTATTTCACAATGGCACTTCCTGCGGCATATGTAATTAAACGATATTCATACAAGACAGGATTACTTGTTGGGTTACTGTTGTATTCCCTTGGAGCATTGATGTTTTTTCCTGCAACACAAACTGAAAACTATATGTTTTTCTTGCTCGCTCTTTACATTCTGACCTTTGGATTAGCTTTTTTGGAAACAACAGCCAATCCATATATTATGGCAATGGGAGACGAGGCAACAGCAACTCAGAGATTGAATTTGGCACAATCATTCAACCCACTTGGAGCACTCTCAGGCCTTTTTGTTGCTCAGACATTTATACTTGGAGCACTCCAATCTGACAATTTAGATGAAAATGGTAACAACATCTTTGAAACGCTATCTGAGCCTGCAAAAGCAGTAATAAGAACCTCCGATTTAGAAGTGATTAGAGATCCCTATGTAGCAATTGGAGTGGTTGTATTGATTATTTTTTTGATTATTTCACTAATCAAAATGCCAGAAAAAAAATCTAATACTTGGTCAACTAGTATGTGGGTATCAATAAAGAGAATATTCAAAAAGGAACGGTTTGTTGGTGGGGTTTTGGCTCAGATGTTTTATGTCGGAGCTCAGATAATGTGCTGGACATACATCTATCAGTACGCCGAAAATCTAGGGATTGATAATAGAACCGCAGTTAATTATGCCTATGCTGCTCTTGGAGTCTTTCTCTTAGGACGGTTTTCTTGCACCTATTTGCTCAAATTCATTAACTCCGGAAAGCTGTTAATGCTCTTGAGTTTTTTGGCAATTTTATTTTGCTTGGGAACCATTTTCATTGAAGGAATTTATGGGCTTTATTCACTAGTTCTCGTGTCTTTCTGTATGTCATTGATGTTCCCCACAATTTATGGTATTGCGCTATATCGCTTGGGTGATGATGCCAAAACAGGTTCAGCTTTCCTCGTTATGGCCATAGTAGGAGGCGCCTTCATGCCTGTTCTACAGGGCAAAATACTAGACCTCGGAGGGTCTGGATACGCTGACTATCCCCTACTTGGAGTACCAGAAGTTAATTTTTCATTTCTTTTGCCCCTGATTTGTTTTCTTGTTGTGGCCATTTATGGCTTCCGGTCCGTACATTTTAAAACAAAATAGATACGACCGGCGTAATCACTGAAAAATAAACTGATGAAAAGGTAATTAGAATTTCTGTTTAAATGCGATATATTGGGCACCATCATCTTTAACCAATAGATTAGACCTAATGAAACAATATGCTTTAGTTACAGATATGCCCAATGATCCCCAACTCATCAATGAATATATTCAGTACCACAAAAACGTTTGGCCAGATGTTTTGAAAAGTATAACCGACTCTGGTATTTTGAACATGAAAATATATCATATTGGAAATCGGCTATATATGCATATAACCGTAACCGACAACTTTTCATTTGAAACCAAGAAAACAATGGATCTAACCAACCCTACAGTTCAAAAATGGGAACGACTAATGAGTAAATATCAAATACCTGTACCTTGGGCTACACCCGGTGAAAAATGGACTTTGATGAATCTCATTTTTAACCACTAATTATTTTTATTTCACATGAAACTATTCAAGAAAAATAATAAACTCTACCTACGGTTTAAGGGAAAATGCTATACTAGAAAAGAAATTGATTTCAACTGGCTTATCAATCGAGTTGGACTACATGATTTCATTCTAAATAACATCAATGAGTGGGATGAATGTGATTTTCCCAGTTTTGACTCTTTAGACCCACCTCTTGGAAATCAAGAAATATGGGCTGCTGGTGTAACCTATATGCGTAGTAGAGAAGCCCGTATGCATGAGGCAAAAGACTCAGGTGGCGATCGTTTTTATGATATGGTGTATTATGCTGATAGGCCTGAGCTTTTCTATAAAGGCAATCATTACCGCTGTGCTGGACATAACCAAATTGTTCACATTCGTGACGATTCTTATTGGAATGTTCCTGAACCTGAATTAACCTTGTTTATTTCTTCTTCAAAAACCATTGAGGGATACACCATTGGAAACGACATGAGTTCACGAAGTATAGAAGGTGAAAATCCACTTTACCTGCCACAGGCTAAAGTCTACAACCGAAGTTCAAGCCTTGGCCCCTGCCTTTATATCCCAAAGGAGCCTATTTCTCCTGATACCCTAATCAAAATCAAAATCATTAGAAATCAGAACAATATTCTTTACCAAGATCAGGTATCTATATCAAAGATGAAACGCAAACCAATGGAATTAGCTGATTATCTTTTCCGAAATCAATCATTTGACGATGGAGTGTTTTTAATGACAGGTACCTGTTTAGTACCTGATGAAGATTTCACACTTTCTAAAAGCGACAAAATTGAAATTTCAATTGAAAATATTGGAACACTGGTCAACTTTGTTACCCAGAAATCCGATTGATTTGTATGCCATCAGTAAATTGATGCTTGTTTGTGAATGATAGTTTTCACTTGAAGTTCGATATTGAACCCAATATTAATTTCGAAGGCTCTAATCACTTTGTTGTGGAATCGGTAATAATGAAACAAAAAGGTTTAACTATATGAGACCTTTGCACTAAATTTTAGTAATAGCATTAGAATATGTGAATTATTTGAGTTTAGAAAATTATTTGACATTGACTTAAAATACTTGTATAATTCAACTTATTGTTGTATCCTGGTTCTCGCAATGCGTTTCAAATCATATCATTCTAAACAAATGAGTTTTTTCGAACCACACCAAACTAGGAGTGCCTCTTCATCAAGCCAATTTTTCAAACAAATCAACACCATCATTGACTGGAAACCAATCGAAGAGTATCTAGTCAACCATTATAAGCCCGGTAAAAAGCAAAGAGGTCAAAAAGCCTGTCATCCGATGATCCTATTTAAAATGCAGTTGATTTCGGTATGGTATGGTCTTTCAGATGTTCAAACAGAAGACTTGACTATGGATTGTATCAGTTTTTGTCGGTTTTGTGGCTTAGAATTAATGGACAGTGTTCCTGACCATACACCTTATCCCGATTTCGTTCAGAATTGACTAGAAAGAAGTTGTATCAACCCATCATGTTGATGGTCAACAGACAATTAGCGGAAAAGGGATTGATGGTCAAAGGCACAGCCATCGTTGATGCATCGCTTACCTTGAGTCCTTTTTCTCCGAAGGGGAAGTTGGATCATCAAATGGCTGAGGATAGAAAAGAAGATGCCCGTTCAGATACGGAAGTAATACCATTTATACATTAAAGTTGCTCATAGAAAATTTAGTGCCTAAGTTGTTTAGCAGTAGAGTAAATACATAAACTTATTGAGCAATATATTGTTCGTTATGGTATAATGGAAGAAGAGGAATATCACCAGAAGAAAGAAGAAGAAAGTCCCCATGCAGATCATGAAGCTCGGTGGTTTAAAAACAGGTGTGTTATCTGGTAGCGTTTAAAGACCTACTTTGGTTACAAGAGACCTATAGCGACTAACGATGAGGGCTTGTGGGGTTCTTACCACTCCTGCCAATGAGCATGATAGTCAGGGGTTAGGGGATATAGTGGAGAAGGTTCCTGAAGATGAACGTACAGAGGTAATGGGGGACAAAGGTTATAAGTCCAAAAAAAATGATCGATTGCTGGAAGAAATGGGCAGTAAGTCATTGATTATGGAAAAAGGATATAGACACAAGCCCTTGACAAAGGAACAGAAAAAGAAGAATAAAGAGATTAATAAGAAGCGCTGGAGAGTAGAACAGACTTTTGGTGGTTTACATCGGTGGTTTGGTTGTCATATCACTAGGCTGAAAGGCTTAGAGAAAGTTCATCATCAGCATATACTGGAGGCTATAGCATACAATTTAAAGCGTTCTCCAGGATTTGTGTTTCTGATGGTGAAATAAGGTATACAAAAGGCTGAAAATAAGCCTATTAGGGCGTGATATGGATATGTATTTATCGAAACATTATGAAGAAAAAGATGACTTAAGTACGAATTGAGCAATTACAAAGTAAAAAAAAGAACCCAAAAATGGGGTTAAGCCAGAAACCCAATTATGCAAAGGTCTCTATATATTTTAGAAAATAAATAAAAAAGTCATTTCTTTTAACTATTTTCGTATTAAGATTTCAAAAGAGAGTAATAATACTTTTAAAAAGGATTCCACTATTAATGTCTGTTAGAACAATTGTTAATTTGAGATGTCGTTTAAGTGGTGATAAAAGAGATTATTGACTATTAAACGAAATGTCCGGTGCCAATAGATACCTCTATAATCAGGCATTAAATCATCTATTCAAACAATACCAAGAAAGTATCAACGATACCCGAAAAACCGGAAAATGCGATTATTCTTATCAAGATTTGGGGAAATGGTATACCCAGCACAAAAAGACTGAAGCCCCCTGGTTATCTCGTTATTCACCAGCTAAAACCAAATTGATTTTAAAGGATTTATCTGATGCTTTTAAGGAATATGTAAAAGGACAAAGAGGCAAACCGAAATTCAAATCAAAAAGACAAAAGCAAAGTTTTCCGATCACTTTATACCAAAAAGAGATCAAAGAAAACGAAAATGGCAATGGTTAT
>MPMN01000006.1 GCA_002238525.1 Flavobacteriaceae bacterium bin25 | reverse complement strand
GTTCTGATGCTCTTCTATCGTAATCGTTCGGGGTGCCTTGGTAAAAACCGCTTCCAGACTACAATCACCATCAACTGTGAAGGTCACTTTGTTCTTGACCTCTATAAGGTCATCAGGACACTCACTACCTTCAGCTACTGTCCATCCGCTTAGCTGATAGCCTTCTTCAGGCTCTGCGGTAAAAGACGCTACCTGTCCATATTCTCTTGATAATTCTCCCTCACCGACACTGCCTCCATCTGTTGAACTAGCAGTGATGCTGTAGTTGATCTTTTCAAACTCAGCCCCTATCTGACAATTCTTGGAAGCGGTGATGGTGATTTCTGTATTGTCTGAACTAAAACTACCACAATCACCCGTCCATTGCTTCAACCGATAGTGCTCTTGAGCAGTGGCAGTAATGGTCACCGACTGACCACCATCTACACTTTGACTAGAGGTTATTGAACCACCAACACTAGTAGATGTGGCGATGGTAAACTTAGCCACTACTGGCTCAATAGGTGGTGTGGGCGTATCTTCATTATTACACGAAAATAATAGGAGTAGCACTAATACGGAAATGAATAATGGAGATGGAAAGATTCTTAATCTCATCGAATAGTATATTTAATAGATTTGTTGATGTTTGTTATTGATCGTAATGGATAAAATCCCTTCAAAACGGATAGGTGAAAATTCATAGGATGTAGTTACCCCCCCCCATATTTTCTTGGTTTTTGAGAATATAGGGGAAAGGTGTGCTTATCATTTCTTGTAGAAAAGAAAAAGAAAGTATTGAGAATATTCAATAGGGTGATGGAGTTGTTTACTTGAAGTTTTGGACATACTAACCTTTCCCTATTAAATAGTAAAGAGGGTATATCGTTAGAAACTACTCCGCTGAATGTCAATCTATGAAGATACGACAATAGTCCCAAAGGAGAAAATTTTTCTCTCAACAAATTACTTATTTATACTAAATTTCATTACATCACAAATATATTAAATTTCTATCAACTTATACAAATCATTGATATTTCGTTTTATTGTCTGATAGTTAAATGCATTTACTTATACCATCTACAAATGATAACTACTTAAAAGGGTTTTGGTATATAAATCATACCCTGTAATAGATTTTATGAGTTAGACTTGAGTTGAGTACTCGTCTCAGTTATTTTTCTTTAGAGATTCAATATCCTCGATGAATTTCATAGCCACTCTTTCTTTCATCCATTGCCATACATTTCAGTAGGATTGAGTTCTGGGGTATAAGGAGGAATTCTGATGAACTCAATATTTTCCCGGATGGTCATACTCTTACAAGCATGAAAGCCAGCATTGGCAATAATCAGGATTTTGTTTTCTAACCCTCTGAGAGGGAATAAGAATCTTTCAGAAAACACTTGAAAATAGCATTAGATACTGATGATTTTCCCCAATAGAAGCTATTTCCTATAATAGGTGAAAGTGTCTAATCACTTTGTTGTGGAACTCATGGCACTACATTGATTTAGAAAAAATATTACCAATTAACACTACATTGATTATTGATTCAACGGCTGTATTGTCCCCCTAAAATCGGTCTTGCCTTTATTGTGTCCAAAATTCCTTATATAGATCTTGAAATTCAAAATAGTCAAGAAGCAAGCCAAAATGTGATGATAATCATACATACCCAATAGAAATTCAAAAAATGAGATAAAGATTATTGGAATAGTGTTGTTTTATA
Organism: Flavobacteriaceae bacterium bin25; assembly: GCA_002238525.1. Classification (GTDB taxonomy): domain Bacteria; phylum Bacteroidota; class Bacteroidia; order Flavobacteriales; family Flavobacteriaceae; genus Bin25. Next base: position 72,790 of record MPMN01000006.1, on the reverse strand, counting down.
TACAAAGAGGATTGGCAGAAGTTTTTATAAAGTATTATTTCCACAAAATTAACCTAAAATAATACGCTCAGTTTCATACAAAAGATTACCTTTGCCCAAAAATTAAAATTTATTAATCATGAGAGGAGAAATTAAAGGCAGAATTGAGTTTATTGGAGAAACTAGAACATTCGATAGTGGATTTCAAGTAAGAGATTTTGTGCTTGAGGCAGGAGATCAATTTCCTCAGTTTATAAAACTTCAGTTTACCCAAAACGGTTGTAGCGAACTTGACAATCTCGCTGTTGGTATGGATGTGAAGGTTGATTATGTTCTCAACGGTAGAAAATGGAATAGCCCCGAAGGTATCCGCTATTTTACTACACTAAGAGCCATCTCAATAGATATAATTGATTCAAGGGGATTAGAATCCAGGCCCGCCAATGCGGGAGGAGGGGCCTTGAGTGAGTCGCCAAATAATCCGCAAAGTACTGGTGCCAAGGCGAACCCAGGTCCAATAACTCCCCAAGATGTGCCAAATACAGATGGTAAGGCTGAAAATGCAGATGATAGATCTGGGAAACAAGATGATGACGATATGCCTTTCTAGTGAGATTGCACTATAAATCACTAGAGGTTCTTTTTAATTCCTAACTGATTATTCCGGATAAGCAACCTGAGATAGTAGATGTTATGATTATCCCGAAAGCTCGTTGTGTCTAAAACAAGATACAAGGTGGTCATTGATCATACCCATGGCTTGCATTTTAGAATAAATTATCGTCGGACCAACAAAGCGGAAACCCTTGCTTTTTAAATCTTTGCTGATTTCTACCGACAAGTCTGTAAAAACAGGGATATCAGACATTCTTTGATGGTAGTTTACAATTGGTTTATTATCAACATAAGCCCATAGATACTCAGAAAAAGATCCATAACTCTTGCGGGTTTCAATAAATGCCTTTGCGTTGGTTATCAAAGAAGTGATTTTTAATCGATTCCGAATAATGGTTTTGTTTGATAATAGTTGTTCAACCTTTTTAGGAGAATAAAGAGCTATTTTCTCATAATCAAAATTGTCCATTGCATATCTGAAGTTCTCCCTTCTTTTTAATACCGTTATCCAAGATAATCCCGCTTGGAAAGTTTCTAAAGTTAACATCTCAAAAATCAAACGATCATCAAAAATAGGAACACCCCACTGGCAATCATGGTATTGCTCATAAAGCCGATCCCCTAAGCACCATGGACACCGGACTTTCGAATCGCCCATATTCAATATGAGTTATCGTCCCAGATTATACAGCTTGAACCCCGAAACGGCTACTTTTGGATCTATAGATTTGATATAGTTCTTAACCGTTACTTTTTCTTCAGCGATATATAACTGATTGACAAGAGTGTTTTCCTTATAAAATCTTTCAAGTTTCCCTCTGATGATATTATCCAGAAGATGTTCTGGTTTACCTTCCTTGATGAGAAATTCTCGAGCAATCTCTTTTTCTTGAGCAATCAGCTTGGGGTCAACATCAGATCTGTCAATTGCAATAGGTTTCATTGCCACTACCTGCATGGCTAAATTTTCACTTAGCTGGGCCGCATTTTCGCTCCTATTAGTTAGACCAACAATGGCACCAATCTGATTACCATTATGAATATAACTGCCCACATAGGGAGCCTCTAGTCTCAAAAAAGCTCCGACTTCAATTTTTTCGCCAGTTATTCCCGTCAAATGAAGAAGTTTCTCAGAAACAGTCTGATTATCTATGACATGAGATAAAAACTCTTCTTTATTCTTTGAGAACAAAGTCAGTGGTGCTAATCGGTGGGCTAAATCTTGAAAATCTTTATTTTTTACCACAAAATCCGTCTCACAATTCAATGAAAAAAGAACTCCTTCAGTATTAGTATGATTAATACTAGAAAGGAGAAAACCTTGGGACGAAGTACGATCAGATCTGTTAGAAGCTACCTTCTGGCCTTTCTTTCTAAGAATTTCTATGGCCTTTTCTTTGTTCCCATTTGCTTCTACAAGTGCTTTTTTGCAATCCATCATGCCTGCACCAGTAGTCTTCCTCAAATCACTGACTTGTTTGGGCGTAATTTTACTCATCTATTTTATTTCTTAACTGTTGTCTGGGTTTCTTTCTTTTGAGTTTGGTCTTGTTTCTTTTCCGTTTGCTTTCTTAAATTCTCTTTGCGCATACTTATCCCCTTTTTTATTGAAGGTAGTATCAGCTGCAATATCAAGTCAATAGATTTTGAAGAATCATCATTAGCCGGTATTACAAAATCAATATTTCTTGGGTCAGAGTTGGTATCAACCAATGCAAACACAGGAATTTTTAACTTATTGGCTTCTCTTACGGCTATTTGCTCTCGAACTACATCCACCACTAATAGTGCTCCCGGCAGTTTTTCCATCGTGGCTATAGACCCAAGATTTTTTTCTAGTTTGGCGCGTAATCTAATTTTTTGGAGGCGCTCACGCTTTGATAAAGTCTTGAATGACCCTTCGCCTTTCATACGATCAATAATGCCCATTTTTCTTACGGCTTTTCTAATGGTAACGAAATTGGTAAGCGTACCCCCTGGCCATCGTTCATTGATATATGGCATATTGACCTGTCTAGCAGCTTTTGCTATAATATCTTTGGCTTGCTTTTTGGTTGAAACAAATAAAATGGGACGACCTGAGAAAGCAATCTTTTCTAGAGCATCCTTAGCTCGTTCAATCTCTTGTAAAGTCTTATAAAGATTGATGATGTGAATCCCCTCACGGTCCATATGAATATACGGAGCCATATTAGGATCCCACTTTCTTGTTAAATGCCCGTAGTGTACTCCAGCGGTGAGGAGTTGGGAAATCAATTTTTTTTCTTCGCTCATGAGTTTACTTTCTTGGATTTGGCAACAAGTCAAAGACTTGTTTAGATACTAAACTATTTCCACCTTAGTGGTCAATAAATTATTATATTTTTTGGCGTTTTCTCACAAATTCTATCCTATCTCTTCCCCGGTAGATGCACTAAAGGCAATCAATGAGGTAAAGCAACTGACGTATTTGGAAGTATTCAATTATTGAGATATTATTTGGTATTCTATCGTTTGGAAAACTGAAACTTTTTTCGAGCTTTCTTCTGTCCAAACTTTTTTCGTTCCACCTTCCTGGCATCCCTGGTAAGAAATCCTTCCGGCTTCAAGACGAGTCTAAATTCATTATTTTCTAAGCATAGAGCTTTGGAAAGAGCCAAACGGATTGCATCGGCTTGCCCGTTGATTCCACCACCACGGACGCTGATATTTACATCATAATTACCCATGGTATTGGTAGTGATAAACGGCTGATTTAGTTTATACTGAAGTGTCAGAGTTGAAAAGTACTCTTTATACTCGGTTTTGTTGACAGTTATTTTTCCTGTACCTTGAGAGAGATAAACTCGGGCAATGGAAGTCTTTCTACGGCCAACAGCATGGTGGGCTTTAGTCATCAGATTATAGTGGATAAGTCAATTTTTTTTGGATTTTGGGCATGTTGCTTGTGCTCAGCGCCTGGATAAACCCTAAGGTTTCTAAACAATTCTGCACCAAGTCTATTCTTGGGTAGCATACCCTTCACGGCTTTTTCCAAGAGCCTGGTCGGATTCTTGGTATGTACTTGTTTGGCAGTAAGGGACTTTTGGCCACCTGGATAGCCTGTATGTCGGATATACCGCTTCTGATCCCAATTATTTCCGCCCAAGCTAATCTCCGCCGCATTGATTACTACTACATTATCACCCATATCAACGTGTGGAGTATAGTTGGGTTTATGTTTCCCTCTCAATAGTTTGGCGATAACACTACATGAGCGTCCTAATGAGCTATTTTTCACATCAACCAACACCCAGGTCTTTTGTACATCATGTTGGCTTTGAGAACGTGTTTTGTAAATCAAGGCTTCTATAATTTAATTCTCCTAATTTTTTGGGTTTGCAAAGATAATACTTTCCTACAATAAAATACGTAAGATGTAAACTCCTAATCAATATTTATAAAATTTGAACTCTGGTGTTTCTGAAAATATGCCGTACCACATGACTATCAAAATAAGTGCTATAGCTTTCTGTTGTGATTATATTATAGAACAAGCGATACTACTGATTCTTGTCTGTAATGACCAATAGAATTTATGTGCATCAATATTTCAGGGCCATGAGAATTGATGAGACTAATGGGGGCTTTTATTTCCAATCAGTGTGCCTCAAGCCAATTGTCCCCGTATCCTAAGTCCACCACAAGAGGCGTTTTGAGTTCATATGCTGTTTCCATACATGTCTTAATAATGGGTTGGACATGAACAAGTTCCTCCTTTGGCACTTCAAAAACCAATTCATCGTGTACTTGAAGAATCAATTTGGTCTTGAATGAACCCGCTTTAATGGCCTTATTAACCTGGACCATTGCAATCTTAATGATGTCTGCAGCACTTCCTTGGATTGGGGTATTGATGGCTTGACGCTCAGCTGCTCTACTGACGATTGAATTTGAAGAGGTAATTCCCTCAATAGGCCTTCTCCTTCCGGAAATGGTTTGGGTATACTTCTTTTGACGAGTTTTATTAACTGTTTCATCCATGTAGACTTTTAAATTGGGATAGGTCTTAAAATAAGAATCAATGATTTTTTTCGCCTCCGATATCTCAATACCTGCGGATCTGGAAAGACCCTGTGCCGATGAACCATAGACAATACCGAAATTAACTGCTTTAGCCTTAGACCGCTGCTCTCGGCTGACCTGGTCTAATGGAATCCCAAAGACCTTGGAAGCTGTACTCTGATGAATGTCTTGACCCTTTAAAAATGCCTCCATCATAGACTCATCATCACTCAAGGCAGCGATTACCCTTAATTCAATCTGAGAATAATCAGCCGCCAACAGCACGTGATTTTCATCCCTCGGAACAAAACCCTTTCGAATCTCTCGGCCTTTTTCGTTTCGAATAGGAATATTTTGAAGATTAGGATTTTTGCTCGAAAGACGCCCACTTGCTGTCCTTGTCTGTTCAAAAACCGTGTGTATGCGGCTAGTGTTGGGATTGATTTGAGTAGGCAATTTATCAACAAATGTATTGAGCAAAACCCTAGCAGATCTCCATTCCAAAATCGTTTCAATGATGGGATGTTTCGATCGATAGCGAATCAATTCTGCTTCATTTGTTGCGTACTGTTTGGTTTTGGTCATTTTAGGATTATCCGCAATTTTCAATTCTTCAAAAAGTACCTTGCCTAGTTCTTTTGGAGATCCAATGTTGAACTTTTTTCCAGCAGCTTGGGTTATCCTTTCTTCCCTAATGGTTTGATCTTTTTTCAACCCAAGGGCGATCTCCTTCATTAGAAGTGGGTTTATTTTAATACCCTGGAATTCCATATCAGCTAAGATTTCCAGTAGGGGAGTTTCTATGTCTTGAAAAACACTTCGGCTCTCGGTGTCTTTCAGCTTTTGCTCAAATAAAACCTTGAGTTGCCAAATGGCATCTGCTTGAAAACCCACATCCTGAGTTTTTTTAACGATATCTATACTCCAAACATTTAATTTTCGCTTTCCCTTTGAATTAGTCTCTTCCAAATCAGTCAGATCAAATTGCAATTCCTGTTTGGCCATTATGCCCAGATCATGAGATGCACTAGCATTGATAAGATAATGAGCTAGTTGAACATCAAAAAAAGGCCCCTGAATTTCAATGTCTTGATTTCGAAAGACCTTAATCATTGTTTTTGCATCACAGGTGATGATCAAGCGATCGTTAGATTCAAGAAAAGATCGAAAAATCTCTAAGGTTTCTCCCATCTTATCTCTGTCAAGAGATAAATAATAGGCAACTGAATCAGCAAAACATATCCCTAAACCGACAGGTAAACTAAGCATTGGATCGGTTCGGTCAGTCAGAAGTCTAAGGGCTACCTGCTTTTGTTTCAAGAGCAACCGATTCAGTATTTCCATACCCATTATCGTATTTACCGTTTGATATATCTGCCCTGAAGATTCCTTTTGTGGCTGATCCCCATCAAACAAAAGATCTATCATTCCTGGTTGATATTTTTGATCTCCTTGTTTCACTTTATTCTGGGATGCCTCCGGATCTGATAACGCACCATATATTTTTTGGAATCTCTGGAATTGATTTCGAAATTCAAGTTCTTCAAATAATTCTTTGAGTTTTTCTGTATCTGGAGACCCAATTTTATACTTTTCAGGAGTAAATTCAATGGGAACCTCTAAATTGATTGTAGCTAATTTTTTTGATAGCAACCCTATCTCTTGATTGTTTTCAACATTCTGTCTTTGTTTTCCTTTGAGCTTATCCAAGTTTTTAAATAAGTTTTCCATACTTCCAAAAGCCTGTATAAACTTTGATGCAGTCTTGGGTCCAATCCCAGGTAAACCTGGTATATTATCCACACTATCGCCCATCATTCCCAAATAATCAATAACCTGTTTGGGAAACTCTACCCCAAATTTTTCTCGAACTTTTGCTACATCCCATATCTCATGCTCTCCACCTGAACGTGCAGGTTTAAACATTACTGTATGCTCGGAAACCAACTGTGCATAATCTTTATCTGAAGTAACCATATAGGTTTTGTATCCGTTCTGCTCTGCTTTTTTAGCCAGTGTTCCAATAATATCATCAGCCTCAAATCCTGACTTTTCAATCACTTGGATACCTATTGCATCTAATATCTTGAGGATATAAGGGACAGCTACGAGAATACCCTCGGGTGTCTTTGGTCGATTACTCTTGTATTCAGGGTATAATTCTAAACGTTCCTCTGATCCTCCCTTATCAAAGCATACAGCTATATGCTCAGGTTTTTCTTTATTCAAAAGGTCCAAAAGAGAATTAACAAATCCGTAGATGGCAGAAGTCTCGATTTCTCTGTTTCGAAGCGGGCGATTGATAAATGCGTAATAGCCTCGAAAAATCAAGGCATAGGCATCAAGGAGATAAAGGTTTTTACGATTATTCATTTCCTCAGTAAAAGTAAGCATCACAACTTCTTAAAAATAACTATGATTGTACATCAATGTGTTGATAATTTAGTAGTGCTAAATTTCGGTATGGATTACGATCACTTTTATTTTATGCGACAAGCTCTTAACCAAGCTGGGTTGGCTTTAAAAACTGGTGAGGTTCCTGTTGGAGCAATCATCGTTTGGGAAAACCGAATCATCGCCAGAGCCCACAATATAGTTGAACGATTAACTGATCCAACAGCTCATGCCGAAATGCAGGCCATCACTTCAGCAACCCATTACCTAAACAGCAAATACTTAAACCGCTGCGTGGCTTACATAACCTTAGAGCCCTGTTCCATGTGTGCAGGGGCATTCTACTGGTCACGTTTAGGTCATCTGGTTTTTGCTGCTAGCGATCCACAACGAGGATTCCATAGTCAAGGAGTATCGCTTCATCCTAAATGTCAAGTAACCCAAGGGATTTTACAGATGGAAGCCCAAGAATTGCTGAATCGATTTTTCCAGAAAAAGAGAAATAAAATTTCTTCTTCCTAACTTAGATGGCTCTAATAACTTTAATGTGGAATGCATCTAAAAAACATTTAACAAACAAAAATAGATTATATTTGCGTGTAAATACCCTATGCTTAAAAACAAAAGGCAATATATTCGGATTAAATATCGCTTAAGAGGCAACCCTAAAGCATATGCTTATCTTTCCGGTCTGGCGGGTGCTAATAGACATTTATGGAATACCGCTTTATCTAAAATCTTAAAAGATTACAAGGAAACTGACAAATCAGATTTCTCTTATTATACTTTGGGTAAGTGGTACACCAAGTATAAGCGTGATCAAGCCAAATGGTTAAGCAATTATGTAGCATGGAAAAGTAAACTAGTGCTTAAGGATTTAAGTGTTGCGATGAAAGAATATGTCCAAAATAACAGAGCGCGTCCGAAGTTTAAATCGAAAAGGAATAGATGGAGTTTTCCTATAGGATTATATAGTAAAGAAATAAAAAACAATAAATATCTTCTGATTAAGGAAGGTGTATATATGAAGATGATCGGTCATCAGCAGATAGAAAGATATAGTAACCCTAAACCAAAGCAGGCGAGAATCATCAGAGAAGTTGAAGATAGAAGCAACCCGAAGAATAAAAAAAATAGAAACAAAAACAAGCATAATAAATGGTTTTTATCTGTGGTCTATGAGGTTGATTCCGAGGAGATTCCTATCGATAGCGTAGGCATTGGGATTGATAGAAACGTAGGGCAAGTAGCAGACAACAAAGGGAACATCTATGAATTGGCAGATATTAAAAAGCAGGAAAAACAGATTGCGATAACCAACAAGAAATTAAGTAGAAAAAAAAGAGGAAGTAACCGACGAAATAAAACCCGGTTAGCCTTAGCGTCACATCATAGAAAGAAAACCAATCAATTAAAAAATAGTTGTAGGCATATAGCCAAAAGCATTTGTAGGAAGTCCAATTTGATTTTTTTAGAAGATTTGAAAACCAAGAATTTACTAAAAAGTGCGAAGGGGACTGTTGATAAACCAGGTAAAAATGTAAAAGCAAAAAGCGGTTTAAGCCGGGTAATCCAGAATAGTCTCTGGTATTTCCTGGAATGCGAATTAGCGCGTCATGGACTTGTTTGTAAAGTCCCTGCCGCTTATACATCCCAGAAGTGTAGCGAATGTGGATTTACCGACAAAGATAACCGGACTTCTCAATCTAAATTCAAATGCTTGGAATGTGGTTTATCAATGAATGCAGATACTAATGCTGCTATAAACATATGGACCCTCGGGATAGGGGACATTCAATATGTACGTGGAGTTTGTATAAGACCTAAGATTGCCAAAGGCGGTCCCGGGCAACCGACTATGAAGCGTAAAAATGAGTATTTTGCTTTTAAAAAGCAAAATGCATATAGTCGCGGGTAAAAAAAACCGCCTCTAATCCACAATAAAGCGATTAGAGCCACCTAGATTAAGCGATTGCGCAATTTGTGCTTTTCAATCCCAAAATCATGAACTAATTTAAAAAGTTGATTGGTCCTATGTTTGGTTGTATAGCCCTACGCTTCAAAATTTATTTTCCTTAGAATACTTGCGCATTTTATCAAAATTCTCTTTGGTCAAGGTGTAGTCCTTAAGTTTTTTTCCATTCCACCGATGATATAAAAAAATAGGCATCAAGACAAATACTTTGACTAATACTGAAAATCCCACGACCAGAGAACCAGCAGAATTTCCTCTGTTGATTAAAATAAAACCCACGATTAAACCTAAAAGGACAACAAAAAATAAATACTTTATAATTTTTTGACGAAGAGCAAACACGAATCAGATAACAAGAGTTATTGGAGTTCTTTCAGTTGTTTTGCAGTGAGAGCTGACGGTGCTCCCATCATCAAATCACGAGCTCTATTATTTTTTGGGAATGCAATAAAGTCTCTAATAGATTCTTTTCCCTTAAGCACCGCAGCCAACCTATCTATCCCCCAGGCTATGCCTCCATGTGGAGGGGCTCCATATTTAAGAGCATCTAGAAGGAATCCAAATCGATCTTGTGCATCTGATTCAGTAAAATTCAAAAGGTTTAAAATTTTTAGCTGTAACCCAGCATCCAAAATTCGAACCGAACCCCCACCTATTTCATTTCCATTGAGTACCAAATCATAAGATTGTGCCCGAACTTTTAACGGATCGTTTTGGAGATAACTCAAATCTTTCTCCATAGGTGCTGTAAAAGGATGGTGCATCGGAGAGTATTTATTCTCTTGATCATCCCACTCAAACAAAGGAAAATCAGTAACCCAAAGTGGTACAAATAAATTGGGATCAATCAATTGGAGATGATTGGCAATCTCAATTCTCAATTTCCCCAGCTGATAATAAACATCATTTTTTCTTCCAGAAATCATCAACAAAAGATCTCCTTTGGAACCTTGAGCCTTTTCAAACCAAGCAGAAAAATCCCGAAGACCAAAAAATTTTGAAACTGAAGATCGAAATTCCCCATTTAAATCTTGAGAAACCCAGACTAAACCCTTGGCCCCTATTTGGGGACGCTTAATCCATCGCGTCCATTCATCAATTGTTTTTCGACTAGTTCCAGAACCATTTTGAACACTAAACCCAGCGACAGTTTCTTGGCTATCAAAAACCGCAAAGCCACTACTCCTAGTCAATTGAGTAAAATCTGCAAGTTTCATTCCAAATCGCAAATCGGGCTTGTCTGTTCCATAATTATTTATGGCTTGATCATATGTTAATCTTTGGAATGGTCGTAGTCTATAGTCTGTGAACTTTTCAAGCAAATGCCCCAGCAATCTCTCGAATTGTTCCATGATTTCATGCTGACTAGCAAATGAAAGTTCACAATCTAATTGGGTGAACTCAGGTTGTCTATCGGCTCTTAAATCCTCGTCCCGAAAGCATTTGACAATCTGAAAATACTTGTCAATCCCTCCGATCATCAATAATTGCTTGAGAGTTTGAGGAGACTGAGGAAGGGCATAGTGCTGGCCTTTATTCATGTAGGATGAAACGATGAAATCTCTTGCCCCCTCGGGGGTCGATTTGATCAAAAAAGGGGTTTCTATTTCTAAGTACTCATTTTTCCACAAAAACTCCCTAATGGATTGAACCAGTTGATGTCTGAAAACCAAATTATCCCTTATAGGCTGACGACGTATATCCAAATAACGGTATTGCATCCTCAGTTCAGGACCTCCATCGGTTTGCTTTTCTATTGTAAAAGGTGGCGGCGAAGATTTGTTTAATAGACTAATAGTTTCGACCAATACTTCGACTTCTCCGGAAGGAATTGATCGATTGGCCGATTCTCTTTTCAGCACCATTCCCTCTATCTGAATTACATCTTCTCTATTGAGGTATTTGATTTCTTTATAGGTTTTTTTTGCGGTACGTTCTTGATCAAACACCAATTGTACTATCCCATAAAAATCTCTGAGTTCTATCCAAGTGATAAATCCTTTATCTCTGATACGATGTACCCAGCCACATAATAACACTCGCTGGCCAATATGGCATGTGTTTAATCTTCCGCAATGGTGGGTTCGGTATTTACTTGGCTGACTCATCCAAGACTAAATTTTCTCTTTGACCTCGAGCAAAATACCTCTTGACACGGATTTTGATTCGATAAATAATGGTAAAGGTAGCTGGCACGATAACCAAAGTCAAAAAGGTTGCAAATGATAACCCAAAAATCACTGTCCATGCTAGCGGACCCCAGAAAATAACGTTATCACCTCCAACATACACATTGGGGTTCCACTGAGTCAAAAGAGTGAAAAAGTTGATGTTTAAACCAATGGCTAGTGGTACTAATCCCAAGATAGTGGTTATAGCAGTTAACAATACGGGTCTAAGCCGGGCGGTTCCTCCATCAACAACTGCATCTATGGCCCGGTTAATAGGTAATACACCTTTTATATCATTAATCTTTTTATCTCTATTGATCAACAATTGGGTATAATCAATTAACACAACACTGTTATTAACTACAATTCCAGCAAGGGAAATGATGCCCAACATGGTCATCAGAATGACAAAAGGCATTTCAAAAATCAACAAACCAAAAAAAACGCCTGTAAAGCTCAGTAAAATGGTCAGCAGAATAATAATAGGCTTGGATATTGAATTGAATTGAAACACCAATAACAGTAGTATTAGTGCCAATCCAAAAAATAGTGCTGTAGATAAAAACGCCATGTTTTCTTGCTGGTCTTCTTGTTCACCGGCATAGTCAAAGGTCACCTTTTCGGGAAGTTCAAAATGTTGAAGTGCCTGTTGAACTTCTGATAATACCGCATTGCCGTTAAAACCAGCTAAAACAGGAGAATATAGCGTCACCACCCGATCAAGTTTACGGTGTTTGATGGAACTGAAGGTATTTTCGCTTTCTACTTTTACCAGTGAAGAAATAGGAATTTCTTTGGTCTGCCCTCCTTCGTTCAGGATAATGTTCTGATTCAATAAGGCATTTTTATCATAGCGATACTGATCATGAAGGCGAACATTGATATCGTAATCATCTCCCCTTGTCTTGTAGACTCCGGCCTTTGAACCAAAGAGAGCAGTTCGCATTACAAAACCGATTTGTCCAGCATTAACTCCAAGCTGTCCTGCTTTTTTTCGATCAATCACTATCTGATCGGTTTGTTTGTATCTGCTGACATCAATTTTTAATTCTTCAACTCCGGCAATATTGACCCTATTGAGATAGTCCTTCATTTTTTCTGCAACCTCAATGAGCTCCAGATAGTCTTCTCCTTTTATTTCTATGGTAATAGGATACCCTGTTGGAGGCCCATTGGCATCTTTTTCAACTGAGATAGCCACGCCAGGGAATTTTCCCGCTACTGCTTCTTGGATTTCTTTTCGCATTAACTCGCTTGAATTTCCTCTTCTGTATTTAAATTCTCTCAGAGTAATGGTGATTTTGCCCTTGTGGGGCATGGCATTCTGAGCTCCGGAATCAGTGGTTGGATTTCCAGCGCCTTCCCCAACTTGAGTTACTCCAGTTTCGACCATAAAATTGTGATCCCCATCGTTGTATTTAGATAAGTTGACAATTTTATAGACCTCCTGTTCTATCAGTCGGGTTATCCTATCTGTTTTATCAATTGCGGTTCCTTCAGGATATTCAATATATAGAATGATTTGATTTGGTTGATTTTCTGGAAAAAACTCTGTTTTTGGGGGAAAAATTCCCATCAAAACGAAAGAACTCAATAGCAGAAGAAAGGTGCCGGTCAAAAACAAGCCTGGTCTATATCCTTTCAATACATAGCTCAAGAATTTACGATAATTGGCTTCTACTTTGTTAAGAAAAATTTTCTGAAACCGAAGTGACCAGTCTTTTATTACATATTTATATGCCCAAAATAAAATGGGAACGATTATCATAATTGTTCCAAGTCCTCGTATTATTCCTCTGTTAAATACCAATAACAAACCCAATCCACCCATAATAGCAGTTAATCTCCAAAGTGATCTATTAGAAATAGTCCGCTCTTGAACATTCATGAACTGAGAAACCAGCATGGAATTAAAAAAGATAGCGACAATCAAGGAAGAGCCCAACACAACTGAGAGTGTTATGGGGAAATAAATCATGAATTCGCCCATCAAACCGGGCCACGCACCCAAGGGTGCAAAAGCTGCCAAGGTTGTGGCAGTTGAAACAATTATTGGGGTGGCTATTTCTCCGATTCCTCTTTTAGCAGCTTTGACTCGGGACATACCTTCTTTTTCCATCAATCGGTAAACATTTTCAACCACCACTATTCCATTGTCTACCAACATTCCTAGTCCCATTACCAAGCCGAACAAAACCATGGTATTGAGGGTAAAACCGAATGCAGACAGAAGCATAATGGCCATAAACATTGACATGGGTATAGCAAATCCTACAAAAAGAGCATTTCTAAAACCGATAAAAAACATCAACACTGTAACTACCAGAATTACTCCGAAAATGATGTTATTGATCAGGTCATTTACTTGGTTTACTGTTATGGTTGAGGTATCATTTGTGATAGTAATTCCTATATCACCGGGGATTTGCAGCTCATCGGTATTGGCCACAATTTGCCTTATATCTTCTGCTGCGTTAATCAAATTTTCACCTCCTCTTTTGACTACATCTAGTAGAACCGTCTTTTCCCCCATTGTTCTGGCATAAGAGGTAGCCTCTTTTTCTTCAAAAGTCACCGTGGCGATATCTCTTAAATAAACGGCATCTCCTTGATCATTTTTAACTACGAAATCCTCTAAGTCTTTTGGTTCTTCAATTTCACCCAGAATCCGAACATTTCTTCTCTGGCCATCAATTTCTATATTACCTGCTGACATGGTCGAATTTTCATCTGATATGGCATTGATGACATCGGCAAAAGCAACTCCGGAAGAAGTCATCTTGTACAAATCGAGAGCTACTTTTACTTCAAATTCTTGAATTCCCCTTATATCAACCTCCTTTATCTGGGGTAAATCTTCAATAGCTGATTGCAAACGCTCAGCATATTCCTTTAGATTTTCAATGGGATAGTCGCCGATCATGCTGATATTGAGCATAGGCATCATTTCAGCAAAATCCAACTCAAATATGTTAGGTTCTAATTTGGCATTATTGAATACTGGCCAATCAGCACTAGATTTGACAGAATTGACCAAATCAGTCACTTCTTGCTTTGCCCTATATATAGGGATATCCTCATCCACTTCGATGATTACTATGGCAAAATCTTCTGAAGAAATCGAATTGATTTGGACCAAATTTGACATTCCCTTTATTTCTTCTTCCAGGGGGTTGGTAACTAGTCTTTCCATATCCTCGGCTGTATTTCCGGGATATACCGTTGTAACGAAAATTTGGGTGTCGTTTATTTCGGGAAAACTCTCTCGGGGCATATTCAAATATGAGGTCACACCCAGAATGAAGAAAATAGCCATAATCACATAGATCACTACTCTGTGATCTATGGCCCAGCTTGAGGGTTTAAATTCTTTATAAATTTTTTTATCACTCATAGAATTGCTTTAATCAGCCGCCCAGTAGTTGGACTTTCTGTTGATCTTCCACAAGCGCCGAACCTTCGTCCACCAACAAATCAGCAGAATTTAGTCCACTGATAACCTCAGTATAATATCCACTTCGGATACCCAACTCAATATAAATTCTCTGGGTAATAAAAACATCGGGTTCGTCGGTTGGTGCCAATCGATGCACATAGGTATTTCCCTGGGCATCTTCTTGTATCAGCCGAAGAGGTATAGGTAAAGCCTCGGGATTATTATAATCAGTGACAATCAGTTTAGCCGTCAGATTTGGCTTAATGAGGCCCTCGGGGTTTTTCAAAGGGGCTTCCACCCTAAAGGTTCTGTTGTTGGGGTTGATAAAATCGCCCGTTTGCCTCAATATAGTTTTTATTTCTTGACCAATCATGTCAATTTGGACAAGGGCTTGACTTCCTGGAACGACAGAAAGTAAATAGGTTTCAGGAATATCGGCTTCAACGTACATAGAATTTAGATTGACCAGCCTTAAAATGGGTGTCATTCCTGGGGATACATAAGACCCTTGATTAGAAATCAGCTCGTCGATAATACCTGAAAAGGGAGCTGTTACTTTGGTTTTCCGCAGTTGATTTTCCAGCTGGTTTACCAGCTGTTTTTGGGATTCAAATTGGGTTTTAGCTTCCAAGTAATTGAGTTCAGACCCGATTTGTTGATTCCATAATCGCTCAGTACGTTCAAAAGTGGTCTGGGCAAGTTCTAGCTGCAATCGAGCCGTTTTTAGTTGCTGTTCAATCCCTCCATCATCAATTATAGCTAGTACAGATCCCTTGGTTACAGCTTGACCTTCTTGAACCACGACATTTAGGAGCTTCCCTGAAATCTCGGGATAAAGTTCCAGGCTTTGTCTGGTTTTTATATCTCCTTGCACTTCAATTGTGTGGGAAAAACTGGATCTCTCAACTTCATAAGCCGAAATCAATGGTAGTTTTTGGTTTTTGTCATTTATTTCTATCAATTGATTGATTTCGGTTAATTTTTCGTTCAGTTTTGCAATCTGGTTCACATAGATGTCTCTTTGTAATTTTAGAGAATCAATACTGGATGTGGCCATTGATTCTTCTTCTGAGGCTTGGGATTTTCTTTGGTTGCATCCCGCTAGGATGACCCAAAATGCTAAAATATATAGGATGATATGTTTCATAGTAGTTATCAATTATAGGGATGTATCTAAAAGGTTATCTAACTCTACCTTATTATTAATTAGATCAAGGACGGCTTGCAGGTACTTTTGTTGGGCTAAAAAAAGTTGGCTTCTAGCTTCTCTATATTCAAAAGAAGTTGCTAGGCCTTCTAAAAATTTGATTTGATTTTTCTCGGATATTCTCTGAGCAAGTTCCATATTTTCTTTGCCTGTTTGGAGTGTTTCAGCTGCCAGCTGTAAATCACTAAGGGTTCTTCTGATATTCAATTCCACTTGTTTTTTGGTATCTTCAAAGGTGATCTGGGATTGTTGCCAGTTGATTTTGGCTTTTTGGACACTTGCGTTTCGGGACAATGAACTAAATATTGGGATGTCTGCTGTGATCCCAAATGCTGCGGTTCCAAACCACTTTTGTTCTCGTTTCAAAAAAGTAAATTCGTTGCTATTCCCTGTATAGTTACCATTGAGAAAGGCCTTTACAACTGGAAAGGATTTGGCTTGTTCATTTTTGTACTCCAAAAATTGAGCTCTAACATTATTTTCTGCTATTCTCACATCAATGTTTTTATCGGATGATCCGACCAGGGAAGTATTATCTGATACTACGGTTAGTGCTATAGCTGCCGATATGACTTGTTCTAATTTATCGGTAAGCTCTATGGAAAAGTCTGATGGGTATCCCAGCAAATGCTTCAATAAATCAAGGGCTATTTCTTCCAACCTTTGGGCGTATCGAAGCTGATTTTTCTGCTCACTAACACTGAGTCGAATCTGTTCTACATTTTCTTGTTCTACAAATCCCGACTCAAATAATTTTTCCATTTCTTCTAAATTTTCTTCGAGGGTGTTAAGATTTTCTGAAATAAAATCAATATTAGCTCTTGAAAGCAATACGTTGACATAGGTTTGGATGACATTTTTTCTAATCTCGAGTTTGGTTTTTGATAAGGCATTTTGAGAAACTTCCAGTACCACTCTACTTGCTTGCAGGAGCAATAGATAAGATCCATCAAAAAGTATCTGATCAATATTAAAACTAGCGACAAAATTCTGCTTGGTTCCGAATACCACTTCCGAGAATTCACCTTCTTTACCACCAAAAAACTGAGCTGGGATTAGCGCGACAGGCTGTTCCAAATAGTTCTGATAGCTGAGATTCCCTTTGATCTGGGGTAATCCATCTGCAAAAGATTGCCATTGTTGCTTGTAGGTCTTTTGAATTTCTAGGGTCGCATTACGCACGGCAGCATTATTCTCTATTCCCAAATCAACAGCCTGATTTAAGGTGATTTGATTGGGCAGTTGTTGACTATAGGAAAAACCCAAAATCAAAAAACTCATTAAAGTAATCCGTGCTTTATATATCTCTTTAAAATTAAAATTCATATATTAAATGGTATAGAGTTCTTGAGAGGTCACCATAGATACAGAAACTCTTTTGGACATCATAAAACCCCTATTTGAAAGTGAAGTTCGACTAATCAATTGGGCGTTTATCAATATGCTTATGTTGAAATCAACCGAGTAATAGATAGCTGTAATATATTCTCAATTTTTTTTGTCCTGGAGTTCAACACTCGTCAAATAATTCGGATATCATACACAAAAATCCCCGTAGCAAAGGTATTTATTTCTTTTGAATTCAACTTTGGAATAGGACTATCTGCCGGCTTTATATCAATTGATAAAATGGCGGCTTTTCTTTCAATTGATTTGTAGATCGCTGTCGCAATATGTTGCTCTATTATCAACATAAAATTAAATCCAGTAGATTCCAAGTGTTTTTTAAGACTATTCCTTTATCCTCAGAAATTATGCATCCATATTTGAAGACGTGTTCAAGTAGTTATTGCAACATCGTAATCTCCAATTTAATTGGTTGTTTGGGTTCTATTGTGTTTTTTGTAAACGGAGGTCTAAATTCGCCATAGAATAATCAAGTATTGTTGTTGGGTAAAGATACCGCCCCCTTTTTAAATGCAACTTTTGGTTTGATTTTCTAAATTATACAAGAATTTTAATTCTATGTCAAATGTTTTTCTAACTTCCTATAATACTTTGATTCTAATGTGATTACCAAAAATTTAGGGTGAAGGTTTCTTTTATTATTTTTGCCTCAGAACGGCTCAGGTATAAACGGTTATTTTTTTTGAGAAATTCACAATCTACTCCGAAACAATTATTTTCTTGTTATAGATTGACGTTCAACCTAATGTTCTTTTGTGAAATTACCCCACCCCGATTTTAGGAAAAGGGAGCGTGTGCTTCATTCCAAACTTCATGCGAACTACTTTTTTAAGGAGCTAGCTCTTATTGGATGTGCTTCATGCTTACTTTTTATTTTCTATCGGGAAGGACTAGCAATCCTATTTCCCGTATTCTCAAAAACCAAAAAAATTTATTGGTAAATACATAAAACTAATTGCTTATATTCTAGCCATCAAGAAATAACTTTCTAATGATATTTCGAGTATTTCAATATCCTCTATTTATTTCTATTGTTACACTCTTCTTTTTATTTTCCTGTAATGACGATGAGGTTATCCCTAATCCACCGACTCAGCAGCCAATAGCTCAGTTCACCATCGCCACTTTATCTGGATTTGGCGGATCAATAACTGACCCTCAAAAGGTAAATAGTGGTCAGTCAGTGAAAATCACTGCTTTTCCCGATGAGCACTATCAATTGAAAATTTGGACAGGAAACTGCGGTAGATTTAGCAAGGATAATACAGAAATCTCCATCACTGCTACCAAGAATTGTCGGATCGGAGCTGAGTTTGAAAAGATACAATACACCGTCACCGCAACATCTTCTGTTGGAGGTAGTGTGAGTGAAGAGGAATTATTAAGAGAACATGGCCAGGTTGCCTCTTTTACTGCTGAGCCTGAAGAAGGGTATCAGTTAGGTGGATGGACAACCACAAACTGCCCTGAACTGATAGTAGTTGAAAACAAAGTAACCTTCGTTGTCGCTGGTAACTGTAGATTGGGAGCTGTCTTTGCCAAAGCCCCTCGCACCATTACAACTTCAGCTGGTGAGGGTGGGGAAATCACGGAAACACTGATTGTAGATCACGGTGATGAGGTTCGAATCACCGCAACTGCTAGTCAACATTATCGGTTAAAGGAGTGGCAGGGAGATTGCGGAAATTTTAGCAAGGATAATTTTACAATAGAATTTACCGCGTCGAAAAATTGCAATGTTACAGCTGTGTTCGAAAAGATTCCTTATATCATCAGTGTAAGTTCCAGCGAAGGTGGAACAGTATCAGAACCTAAAAAGTTTAGTAGTGGATTTGGGAAAACTGTCGTTTTTAATGCCTTGGCTGATAAGAAATATGAATTTTATAGATGGAAGGTGGATACAGATACCGACTGTCCCACGATAGATGAAAGTGATAATGCTGTTTTGGAGTTCACTGTGGAAGGCAATTGCACACTAAAAGCCTTATTTAAGGTAAAACCTTCAGAAGTATTCAAAGACACACCTTTGTATTTAGACAAAAATGGAATCACTATAAAGATCAAGCCAGAACATCAAGACTTTATTGGCAAGTCATTGACTGTGGACTTTGGTAGTGCAATAGGAGAGATTAATTATATCATTGTTGATGAAGTCATGCTACGAAAAATGATTCGTAGTGGGCAAAATGTAGAAAATGTGATAACCACATTCGTTACTGATATGAGTAAACTTTTTTACGAGGCAACTGAGTTTAATCAAGACATCGGGAATTGGGATACAAGTAATGTGACCAAAATGAATAGTATGTTTTATTATACTACCGCCTTTAATCAAGACATCAGGAATTGGAATACAAGCAAGGTGACTAGTATGCGTGCGATGTTTGCTTACGCTGACGCTTTCAATCAGGACATCGGCAATTGGAATGCAAGTAAGGTGACCGACATGGGATTTATGTTTTACAAGGCAACTGAGTTCAATCAAGACATCGGTAATTGGAATACAAGTAAGGTGACCGATATGAGTGGTATGTTTTGGAGTGCTACCGCTTTTAATCAAGATTTAAGTTTCTGGAAAACTTATCAGGTTTTCAAATGCGAGAGATTTTTTGAAAACGGTAACACCGATTGGATTAATTCTACCCCCTCGAAGTTACCTCAACTTGATTGTTCAAAGAAATGTACGGGAAATCCATTATACTTGGATGCTAACGGAATAACAGTTAAAAGCAAATCATGTGGGTACAGACACATTGGAGAGAAGTGGTCATTAGAACATCAAAATAACAATTTAGAGAAAGAATACACCATTGTAAATAACGAGAAATTACGAGAGATAATTAGCAAAAACCAGAATGTAGAAAACCTGGTCACCACATTTGTTACTGACATGGATAATTTATTTAAGGGAAATGACAAGTTCAATCAAGACATCGGGAATTGGGATACAGGTAATGTGACCGAGATGAATTCGATGTTTAATCGGGCTACCGCATTCAATCAAGACATCGGGAATTGGGATACAAGTAATGTGACCGAGATGAATTCGATGTTTAATCGGGCTACCGCATTCAATCAAGACATCGGGAATTGGGATACAAGTAAGGTGACCGAGATGAATTCGATGTTTAATCAGGCTACCGCATTCAATCAAGACATCGGGAATTGGGATACAAGTAAGGTGACCGAGATGAATTCGATGTTTAATCAGGCTAGCGCATTCAATCAAGACATCGGGAATTGTGATACAAGCAAGGTGACCAAAATGAATCAAATGTTTACGTATGCTACTTCTTTCAATCAAGACATTGGGAATTGGGATACAAGTAAGGTGATCAATATGAGTTGGATGTTTGCTGGCGCTAGTTCATTCAATCAAGACATCGGGAATTGGGATACAAGTAATGTGTCCGATATGAGCTTGATATTTTCAGGGGCTACCGCCTTCAATCAAGACATCGGAAATTGGAATACAAGTAATGTGACCGATATGCATTGGATGTTTTATAATGCTACCGCCTTCAATCAAGACATCGGAAATTGGAATACAAGTAATGTGACCGATATGCGTTCGATGTTTAATAATGCTACCTCCTTTAATCATGATTTAAGCTTATGGGAAACTAACTCGGTTTCTGAATGTGAAAACTACTTTGAAAACGGTAACAGAGGTTGGATTAATTCTGATCCATCGAAATTGCCTCAAATAGATTGCTATCAGAGGTGTATCGGTAACCCATTATACTTGGATACTAACGGAATAACAGTTAAAAGCAAATCATGTGGGTATACACACATTGGAGAAAAGTGGTCATTAGTCCATCCAAATAACAATTCAGAGAAAGAATACACCATTGTAGATAAGGAAAAATTAAGAGAAATGATTAAAAATGGGCACAATGTTGAAAATCTGGTCACCACATTTGTTACTGACATGGATAATTTATTTAAGGGAAATGACAAGTTCAATCAAGACATCGGGAATTGGGATACCAGTAATGTGACCAATATGAGTGTGATGTTTTACAAAGCAACTAATTTCAATCAAGACATCGGGAATTGGGATACGGGTAATGTTACGGATATGAGTTATATGTTTTCAGACTCCAGTTTGTTCAATCAAGACATCGGGAATTGGGATACGGGTAATGTTACGGATATGAGTTATATGTTTTCAGACTCTAGTTTGTTCAATCAAGACATCGGGAATTGGGATACAAGTAATGTGACCGATATGCATTGGATGTTTGATAATGCAGCCGCATTCAATCAAGACATCGGGAATTGGGATACAAGTAATGTAACCGATATGAGTTTTATGTTTAATGGGGCTACCGAGTTCAATCACGATATCGGAAATTGGGATACAAGTAATGTAATCGATATGAATTGGATGTTTAATGGGGCTACCGAGTTCAATCAAGATTTAAGTTTATGGAAAACTAATCGGGTTTTCAAATGCGAAGGATTTTTTGAAAACGGTAACACAGATTGGATCAATTCTACCCCCTCCAAATTACCTCAACTTGATTGCTCAGAGAAATGTATGGGAAATCCATTATACTTGGATGATAACGGAATAACAGTTAAAAGTAAACAATGTGGGTTTAGTCATCTTGGAGAGATTTGGTCAGTAGACCATCGAAACAACAAAGCAGAAAATGAATACATCATTGTAGATGAATCTACTCTAAGAAATATGGTTAAGTCTGATCAAAATGTAGAGAATGTAGTTACTACATTCGTTACTGATATGAGTGAACTTTTTTACGAGGCAACTGAGTTTAATCATGACATCGGCAATTGGGATACAAGTAATGTGACCAATATGAGTCAAATGTTTTACAATGCAACAAAGTTCAATCAAGACATCGGGAATTGGGATGTCGGTAATGTTAGAAATATGGGTGGAATGTTTGCCAATAGTTCAGTGTACGACCAAAGTGTTGGTATATTGAGGAACTCATCTTCTTTTAATCAAGACATCGGCTCTTGGGATGTTAGTAATGTCACCAATATGGGATCTATGTTCTTAGGAGCAATTTCTTTCAATAAAGACATTAGTTCTTGGAATGTGTCCAATGTGACCAATATGGAATCAATGTTTTTGAATGCTATATCTTTTGATCAAGATATCAGTGATTGGGATGTAAGTAACAAGCGTACAAACCTCATGTTGGAGGGAACAAAAGTTGAAAATTTTTTTACTGAAAAACTTTTTGACCTCAATAATGGTAAACCTATATTGGAAGATCCGATATACTCCAACATTGATAGGGATGATTTTGAATCCTATTTAAACGCATTTATTACAGATGCCAAAAGACATGGTCTTGATCTCTCGTATATCAATACAAAAAATTATGAGTTTGAACTTAGAAATTTAATTGGAGCAGCAGGGCGTGCCAATAATATTTGTGATGATAAAGTAGGAGTTACGATTGATGATTCTTGGTGGGAAAGAGGGCAATCAGACGATAATTTTAAGCGTTTGTTGAAAACTATGTGGCATGAATTTGGACATACCATTCTGGGCCTACAACATCTATGTCAACATGGACAAATCATGTCAGGAAGACATAACAACAATTGCCAACTACCTCCAGGTGAAACGAATAAGGATAAAAACTATGGAGACTTTTTCAGTACCTATCATTGGCATAGGGCAGTAAGAGATATGATGACAGGCAACAAGCAAGTAAGATATTCCTGTAGGAATAAACGAGGAAATAAAACCTTCACTTGCTTCATTCAATAGAAATATACAGAGGAATATATCATGATTTAGGGTTGAAGCTTCAAACAAAAACAGAGACTTGAGTAAAATAGATTAGCTTGTACATCTGAATCCAGACATTGTATTTCTTAAACCCGACTTTCACTTCTTTTCCCATTAATAACCTATATATCTTCATACCATATATATAGATGATTTATTTTAAATATTTTGTGGAATGTACTCATGTGTATACCTTTTAGTATCCTTTTATTTGTACTAATTGTAGCATCTCTATGCGATTTATTAGTTGTCATTTTTTACCACACCAATGTCATACCCAATAGAAAATATAGGCCACCTTCTCCCCTCCGTAATGATTGGAAAGGTGTTAAGAAAGTCAAGAAAAAACTATAGATAATTAAACCCACTATCCTTTCTCAATTGATGGAAATTTGATCTTGTCGGTATCCAATACAAAAAGAAGTTGTCAGTAAAGTAATAGTTTAAAACAGCACTATTATCAAGCTAGGTATGGGTTTGGACGTATTTTAGGCCGAAAGCCAGGCTTAAAAAGTACCTATTTGTAGTGTGCCGTTTAATTTTTAACAAAGTCCTAATCAATTATTTGAGATTACCAACCAACGAAGTCAGGATCTATGCTGGCGTATTATATTGAGTGGCATTTGAAGCATGAACTGACACCTTTATTGCTTGTTGATGAGCACAAGGATAAAGCCAAAGAAAAGCGAAATACCCCTATTGTGAAGGCAAAAGTATCAGATAGTGCAATAAAGAAACAGAACACCGGAACTACAGAAGATGTTCATCCCGCAAATAGATTTGCAACCATGATGAAAGATCCTAGAACCTTTACGTTGAATGAGGTAAGTCCGACTGAAAATCCCGTCCGAGTGATTAATCTAATGTCTCCGGCAACGGAGGTTCTACAGACGGCATTAGAACTTATTGGTGTTGATGAAAAAAGATGTTTCTATTAAACCTGACTTTCGGGTCGAAATAAGGACAAAACCCTGACCCGGCATGAAAAAAGTGTCATTTCCAGCTGTTATTTTACTAGAAACATCTTTTTTTATCAATGCCGATACTGGCAGTAGCGGTTTACTCAGAAAGCAAACAGGCAGCAGCTAGTTTGGAAAGGAGAAAAAGAATGTGCATGATGATAGAACCCAGAACGATTGGTCTCATTCGGGTAGATTGTACAGACCATTCCCAAAATACAGGCTATATGTCCATGAGGTAAATATCTTTTGATCGGAAAAGCATTGGAAATATCCTAATAGACTACTCCTCATTTCATATATGCTTTAATATCCGTACAATAGACTTTAAATCGACTCGATTTTGACAGATTTAGAAAAGTCATCCCGGTTATCATAAGGTCTATTAATTTCCAGACTTGATTTCCCTATATTCACATTCCCACAACCTGGTATTTTCGCAAACTCTAAAACACAAACCAATAAGACCACTTCCAGACTTCTTCCAGTCCTATATCAATTCCTTTGAATCCCATTTAGCTCGTCAGGAATTCATCAAAAACCCCAAAGGTCTTGAAATCCCCATTGCCTATATATGCAAAAACGGTGGTAAGAGAATCCGTCCAATTTTAGTCCTTTTGATAGCCGAAATGACCAAGGGAAAACCCGCTAAATCCCTTGATGCAGCTTTATCGGTAGAGCTATTCCACAATTTCACCTTGATTCATGATGATCTTATGGACCAATCCCTTCTCAGAAGAGGACAACCTACAGTACATGAAAAATGGGATGACAATACCGCTATTTTGGCCGGAGATGCTCTTCTGATTATGGCCTATCAGCAATTAAAAAATTATCCCACACAGCTGAAAGTGACCATGCATGAACTATTGAGCTGGGTAGCCCGAATTGTCTGTGAAGGTCAAAGAGAAGACATCGAATTTGAATCCAAAGAGCTAATCAGCACCCATCAATATTTGGAAATGATCACAAAAAAAACAGCTTATCTCTTTGCATGTGCTCTAAAATTAGGTGCTTTGGTAGGAGGAACCACAAAAAAAGAAGCAAATTTATTTTTTGATATGGGTCTTTTGTTAGGAAAACTTTTCCAGATCCAAGATGACTATCTAGATGCTTTTGGAAACACAAAGATTTTTGGGAAAAATACTGGCGGAGATATAAGACAAGGTAAAAAGACAATCCTCTTTACCAAAACAATGGAATTAGGTAGTGAATCTCAAAAAAACCGACTGCAAACTTTATTTAGTAGAAAAAATACCTCCCCATCAGATAGATTGGTAGAAGAAGTTTTGGATCTATTTACCTCAACTAAAGCGGATATTCATACCAGAAACCTTATCAGTTCCTATTTGGAAAATATGGAATCTCAAATTGATAAACTTAACATTTCACCAGACCAAAAACAAAAATTTAGTCAACTAATGAGCTGGATTTCAAATCGTAGAAATTAAATGGAATCAGCGGAATAAAGCTCTAAAAAACAGCCATTTCATTTTGTTGGAAAAAGAAGATAAAATTTTCAATTCTTGGAAAAAGGTGGTCTCCTGAGACAAAAATTTCAAAACTATAATTGGACTGTTATTTCGAAACAAATCATCAAAAATGACTCTTCCTAATCGATTGTTTTTTTCTAATACTTTCAATAACATTCGATCATAAAAAAGGAATCGGCTCTTTACCATTTTATTGGAGGGGAGGCTGTTTGATTTTAGGCACAATAATATCTCATCAATGAATTTTATAGACCGGTAAAATGTAAACCCTGAGCTTGGTTTTGCCCATCCTCCTGCCATACCGATATGTATAATTCTTTTTCGGTTATTCTTATAAAATGGATAGGTAGTCATAGGGATGGCATTTTTCTCTGTCTCTATAATTTTATACGAACCAGAATTAAGATTCTTCAAATAACTGTCAATGGCTTTAGTGTATTCCTTTTGGGGTAACCAACTTTTAGAAAATAGAGTGTACTCCACCAATGCTTTTGATTCGCTTAGTGGTAAGACATACATAAACCGAGTATTCTCCCCTTGATCCACTGAAAAATCCATCAATACCATTGATTTCGAGTCAAAACATTTGTTGGTCGTTTCTACATACCAGCCCAAAAAATGCTGTAGTAGATACGGATGATTTTGCGCTCTATGTAAAACTTCGGGGGTAACTATACTTGAAAACACAACCTGAGACCAAAAGGTACCTGACTGAGTAACTACCTCTGCCCTATCGGTGTCCTGGTTTATGCTCTCTACCTTAGATTTCAGCCATTGGACATTGGGATTTGAAATTATTTCAGCCTTATACGAAGCATAAAAATCGATTGAACGAATCATCTTATAACTATAGCTATTGGAACTGAAATCGATTGATTTTTTAAAATTCTTTGAAATATAGAATCCTTTTTGCCATGTTTTATGTACCAAATCCCAATCTTCGAAACCTTTATTTTCCCAGAAACACCAAGTCCTATCGTTAGTATTTTTGTCTTCTCTTTCAACAATTAGTATCGTTTTATTAATTAAAGATTTATCCCTAATAATTCCTCTTGCCAACATGAGACCGGACAGACCTCCGCCGCAGATAATGAAATCGTATCTGGTTATCATTAAGAATTAATTTTCATTCTCTTTTGGGGACAAAAAAACATGGTTCAAATTTCAAACCTATTGGCATGGAATCTATTAAGTCGATTTATGTCCATAAAATCTAAGGCAATACGAAGTCCTAATTTCTTTCCGGTAGGTAGAACACGTTTATCGTTTCGTTATTTCTAGCCACCAACACGGCCAAATTATTTTGAATTTTTACCAATTGTATATCTCTAATCTCTCCACTGTTATAAAGTCCGCTCTCTGAATATGGCACGGTATGGAAATTTCCTTGACCATCACCCTGTAATAGTTCCCCTTTAGAGGTAGCAAAACGCCCCAGCTTGACTCTTGTTCCAAAAAGATTTCCTGCGGTAATCAAATCGATATTTCCATCTTGATTGTAATCCAGGGGCAAAATGGCAAAAACAGGAGAAAATTGTACCTGAGATGGAAGCTCAAGGAATTCATAATTGCCTTTGCCTACTGATTTTAGCCAACCTGAGGATAGATTGTTAATCTCTATTTTTTGGGCTCCAGCTAATTGTTTCGCAGTAAATATCTCATCTATAGTTTGGTCAGCATAAGAAGCATAGGACACATATTTGGATTTTAAATCTGGTATCTGACTCTGAATATCATCCTTAGAAACAAAAGGAACTAGTGCTTCATTTTCTTCGACGCAGAGAATTGGATCAATTGACCCATTTTCATCAAAGTCTTTATAGATTAGGGTAATAGGGGCATTCAATTGACTATTTTGTCCAAGGTTTCCCAAAACAAAATCCATCTGACCATCATTATTAAAATCCCCTTTTTCAATTGAATTCCAAAGACCTATTTGATTTTCTAAAAAGGGAGCATCCATAAAAGAAAATTGACCATCCTTATTGAGTAAAAATTTGGGAGCCATCCAATGTCCCACCACGATTAGATCTTCAAATCCATTATCATCAATATCATAGAATAGTGCATCATTGATCTTTCCTAAATCATTTTCATTTTCAACCCTACTATTTTCCAATGTAAACATCCCTTTACCATCGTTTATCAATAAAAGACTCTGAGTGGATAGTGGATATTGACCAGGGACACCCGAGGAACCTACAAATAAATCGATATCTCCATCATTATCGATATCGGAGGCCACCACACAAGAGCCGGAAACCGATTCATCTGGAAGCTGATTAGGCGATTCTATGAATTTCCCTCCTTGATTGATATACAAATAATCTTGCAATAATTCACCTTGATTCTCATTCCCTCCGCTTACTGTGTAGAGATCTTCATCACCGTCGCCATCGGCATCGAAAAATACTGCTGCGGTTTGTTCGCTTTCTATCGCCTGAACAAAAGAAGGTTGAGTATCAGCTTGGAATTCACCTATATGATCTTGTGTCCATAGTTGTCCTTGATACCCTTTTGCTCCAACCATATAAACATCAGATCTTCCATCTTGATTGGAATCACCTATAGCAATTCTAGGACCTTTGGTAGAAAGGAAAAAAGGCAATAATCGCTCTCTTTTAAAATCGACAAAATGATTTTCTTGATGCCTAATACTATCAAGCCTAGTGTTCTTTAATCTTCTGAAAATCGTCGGGCTTCTTTCCGGGGTAGTATTTGGTTTAAGATTTTGTCCTTTATCAATTACTATTTCTGACACAGCATTTTGAACCACCTGGATCTGTTTTAGTCCATCGGGCCATCTAACTTCAATAGAATCGATTATTTTTTCTTGACCTAAACCAAAATGCAATTTCCTAGTTACCGAAGATTGAAATCCCCTCACAGGTTGATTTAATCGATGTAATGTTTTATTTCGGATATATACAACCACGTGAGCACCAATAGCTTGAGGATTTAAAGAGTTTTCATCAAATAATTCAACTGTCAAAGAATTATTTGATGATAATTTTTCAGCATTATTTCGGTAAATAGAAGCATTCTGTTCAATATTGTTGACCACCAGATCTAAATCTCCATCATTATCCAAATCTGAATATGCTGCTCCATTGGAAAGGGTATTGTGGTCGAACCCCCACAATTTATTCATCTTTTTAAACTTCAGGGGTTCTATTTGTCTAAACATATAGTTTTCCTGAACTGATGAGGGGATTTCGTTGATGAGTTTCATCACTTCTAATTCGCTGTTATTTTGCTGCTGATCAAGACGTTGCTGCACTGCATAGCTGACAAAATCCATATTGGTATAGTCTCTTTTATATCCATTGGTAACAAATAAATCATTCCAGCCATCATTATCATAATCTGCAGCTAAAGCAGCCCAAGACCAGTCGGTATTGGAAATTCCTGAAAATTGTCCCACTTCGGAGAAAAACTTTCCATCTTGATTCACTTGAAGCATATTGCGCATATACTGATGATGAAATCCCGAATTAGTCAATTGGCTATGTTTTTCATAATTATCAGGGCCGAGAACCATCTTTTGTCGTGTTTGAGATTCTGGCAACATATCTAGGGATACGATATCCATTGAGCCATCATTATTCATATCGGCAAAATCAGAACCCATAGAAAATAAAGGAGTATAATCAATAAACTCCCTAAGGCTTTCAGTAAATGTACCGTCTTGGTTATTGATGTACAGATAGTCTTCTTCATTGTAATCGTTAGAGACATACAAATCAGGCCATCCATCTTCATTGAAGTCTGCCGCTGCAACTCCGAGTCCGAAGCCCAAAACATTTGTTTTGATTCCTGAAGTTTTGGTTACATCAACAAAAAATCCACCAACGTTTTGGTATAATCGGTCTCCATAATTGAAGTCTTGTTTGTTCTTTAGTTCACCGGTTAATCGGTCAAATCCAGCGTACTCTTGAACAGAATGGTTCAGTAGGTATAAATCTAAATCATTGTCTCTATCGTAATCAAAAAACAGAGCATTTGTAGTGTATCCGGTATCAAATAGTCCCATACCTTCACCCATCTCGGTAAAGGTTCCGTCTTTGTTGTTTATAAAAAATAGATTTCTACGATAAGGAGCTGTTTTAGCTGCTGAGCGGCAGACAAAAATATCAAGCCAACCATCAGCATTGATATCCACCATTACGGTCCCCGTATTCCATAGACCCTCAGCTTTAAGACCTGCCTCTGAAGTCACATCCAAAAATTTCAGATTTCCTTGATTCAAGTAGAGTTTTGATGCCACCATATTTCCTGTAAAATAGATATCTTCAAGTCCATCGTTGTTCACATCTCCAATAGCTACGCCTCCTCCGTTATATAAATAACCGTAGTTTAGAACATTGAATT
Source organism: Flavobacteriaceae bacterium bin25 (assembly GCA_002238525.1). GTDB lineage: Bacteria > Bacteroidota > Bacteroidia > Flavobacteriales > Flavobacteriaceae > Bin25. The sequence goes on along the minus strand of MPMN01000006.1, from coordinate 42,981 downwards.
CTTGGGTTTCTTTCAGTAGATTTTGAAATTTTATTCCCGTTTTATTGGAGCTAAGCAAAGTGAATAGAGTCTGATCTTTAGTTGAGCAGCCAACAGAAAAAAGAAAAATGGATAAAAGCAAATACTTAGACATCAAAATTGATATTTCATTGATTTCTTCTATTTTTTTTTACTCCGGTATGATCGAACCCCTGAGCACGTTCTAATGCAACCATTGATTTAGGACGGTAGTTCAAGATGTAAGCTCGTCGTGAATTGGAGGTTGTATTTCCTCTGCTGTAATGAATTGTCCTTCCTTGGTGCATCACACAATCTCCGGGATTCAGAGGAACTGGCAGAGCTTCTTCTTCTGATCCTCTACATTGAAGTGGACCATTGGTTTTTTTTTGGAAATGTTTTCTGATTTTTTTTAGGTGAGACTTTGGGATGTACCACATGCATCCATTTTCAATTTGGGCATTGTCAATTGCTACCCAAATACTAAGTGCTCTTTTGTCATTTAAATCTATCCAGTATGCTTCATCTTGGTGCCAGGGAGTTGGGGACTGAGTATTTGGGGGTTTATTAATCAACATATCAAAATCCAATATCATATCTTCCCCATAAAGAGCTTTGGATATTTCCAATCCTTTTTGGTACACAACAGATTGCGATAATTCAGGCAGTAATTTTGAAGGAAGCATTATCTGGGTAATTTTTTCAACACTCTGGACATTGGATCTTTCTCCTGAGAGATCAGATCTTAAAGCATAATTCTTTTTGGTCATTTCCAAAATCTGGTTGTATTGATCAGAATACCATGCGACTTGAGAACTATTTAATAGGTTTGGGAAAGCTAAAAATCCTTCCGACTGAAAAATATCAATTTGTTGTTTTGTTAGCACACTTAAAATCCAAGTCTTAAACCATGATATATAACCCTTAATTCTATTGACAGATGAAACGAGGGATTCACAATTTATGCTAAATTATAATACTAACTCTTAAAATATCTACAAAATCATTGTTTTAGGTATTGCCTAGAAAATTTCATTTCTTTTCTTGAGACTATACTTATGAAATTTTGGGGTAACTGTTTTGTCTCATTTTGTTTGAGTTTGTCAAAATCAATATTCCGTTTTAATAATCACCACAAAAACAAAGCTTTTTTACTTGAACCGATTTAGTCGGTTCTTAAAGGCAATTATTTGCCTATTAGTCTACATATTTTGGTTATTATGCTAAGATTTTATGCTTAAGTATTATTTTGTTTTCACATTGTTATCAACCACACTGTATCAAAGATGGGTTTTCAGTGCATAGAATCAACCCATTAATGCAACTTTAGGATAGAATCTTCAATTATAAATCAAGGATAAATAAATTGGATGATAGTGGTGGTGGTGTTTTTTAGGTCTTTGATGTCTCTCTATGTAAGAATGAATGGCTTAGAATGTCATGCATCAAAAAACAATCAATTAGAAAATAACCATAAGATGAACTTGTTTATCCGCATATTGGTTTGAAAGTAGTGATCAATCTATTTTACTTATCTGTTGTGGGTAAACTTATTGCAGGGAAAATACTATAAATTGTACAAAACTTTTTCGAGATCTTTAGTCAATCTTTTTCTGGAATACTCCGAGATATTATTAAATTGATTACTTAAAGACCTTTTAGCTATCCATGAATCAATTAGCCTTTGTATGAAATCATGGATTTTGTTGTAATCATTATCCATACATATAAGGGAAACAGTTGACTGAACAACAATTCTTCCGGCTGGACTGTCTGGATTATCAATAACAATCATGGGTGTTCCACTAGCTAAATACTCAAGTAATTTTCCTGAAATCATCTCATTGCGATGCCGTCTAAATGAAAAAGCCAATAGTAGATGGGCACTCTTGATCAATTCAATAGATTTACTATGGGATATATACCCCAAATCTCGTACCGTAATGTGTTTTAATCGTTTCGAAATAATGCTTATTATGGAAGGGCGGATATTCCCCGCGAGGGACAAAACAAACTGATTTGGATATCTTGATTGCAGTATTTCCAGCACTTCAATAATGCACATAAAACTGTGGTTGTTGGTCAATACTCCAGTATAGGCAATATGAAATTTCAGGCTTTTATTTGGACAGATTTGTTCGATTAATTCATGGTCAAATCCATTGGGCACCGAAAAGAAACGCTGATTCTTGCTTATCCTATTGCTTAAATTTTTGTGTAGATTTCCTTCGATAGTGGTCAAAATGCCATCAGCTTTATTGAGCACTTTTCTTTCTAATTGAGCATCCCTCTTTTTTACCCAAGGTAATCTGTAGAGTTGTTGGTTATAAAATAAATCTGTCCAAGGATCCCTAAAATCAGCCAGCCATTTGAGTTTATATCTATCAACCAATTTTATTCCTACCAAATGAGTAGAATGAGGAGGTCCTGTAGTTACCAAATATTGAATAGACTTTTTTTTTAATATCTGATGAGCCTTTTTCAATGCATAGGAATTCCAACCTCTTCTTGCGTCAGGAATAAAAAAATTCCCCCTAATAAAGGCAAGAACTTTATTAAACAAACCTTTAGTGTTTATTTCACCTTGAGGAAGTCGTCGTTTTTTTCTAAAATGCAATAATCTATATAGAGTTAGAGCCTCAAAAGATTTGGTTTTGTGGGATTCAACAGAAGAAATATACTTGCATAGACTCAAATCAATAACCGGATACGAAGCATATTTGGGATCAACTGTTACCACCGAAACATCCCATCCAAATTGTTGTAAATATTTGCAGAAATACACCCATCGTTGCACTCCAGAACCCCCTGAAGGTGGCCAATAATAGGTCAAAACGAGAATAGAGGGAGGAGTCTTTTGGGGATTTTTCACTGTCTCAATTGGAAGCTATATTTACCCTCCCATTAATATGATTGGTTTGCACAATTCCATAAAATTATGTGCTAAATGAATGCGATACTTGGAAAGAAAGAATATTGAGTTGATGATGATTACTACTTCCTAAAGTTTATAAACTAAACTCTTTTTTTCCATAGCGGTACATTGGAACAAGCTTCTCCAAAAAAAACGCTTCTGGCCACTTTTTGGATTCTTTGCACTAATTGAACTAGTGCATCTTGTGGAATTTCTTTTGAGCCGCATCCATTAATCATTATAGGTTTATCTCGGAAAGGTTCCATATCTATCTCATTGACAATTTGAGTATAAATTTTATTTAGAAATTCCTCTTCAGTACCCTGAACCACAAATTTTGCAATACCATGGAGATAGGTGGAGACCAATAGGTGGGTCCAACCTGGCAAAACAGCCTCCGTAGAACAAAAAAGACGGATGTAGTGGTTTTTATACTGGTTCCAGTCATGACTAATCAAGGCTGATCGAAACGGTTTTTCTCGTACCAAATAACCGTTTTCCAGCCATTGAGATATATCAATTGAGGTCTGGGGTTCTTTTGGCCAGTAGACTTCTAAATCTATATTCACAATAGGGCTTTTGCTTACCCTATTGACTATATCTTTGGACATAGATTGTAAATTTAAAGTAGACCTAATTCTAGTTTGGCTTCATCACTTATCATGTCATTATTCCAGGGAGGGTCAAAAGTGATTTCAACAATTGAAGATTTCACCAAGTCGATTGATTTGACCTTTTCTTCTACTTCCATAGGAAGAGTTTCTGCAACAGGACAGTTTGGTGTGGTCAGGGTCATGAGAATTTTTACATCTCTCTCCGGATTAATCATCACATCATATATCAGCCCCAACTCATAGATATCAACAGGTATTTCGGGATCATAAATGGTTTTCAGTACACGAACTATTTGCTCGCCCAATTCTTTTTCGTCAAGTTTTTTGTCTGTCATGATGGTCGAATTTGTGTTTGAAAGGCTATTGCATAAAATTTTATTTGTTTGATCATCGATCCTAATCCATTGGCCCTAGTTGGAGACAAGTGTTCCTTTATGCCAATTTTATCAATAAATGATCCATCTGATCTTAAAATTTCATTAGGCTTTTGACCAGAATAAACTTGTATCAAGATAGCAATTATTCCTTTGGTGATAATAGCATCTGAATCAGCAGTAAAAAAAAGTCTATCATCTTCAAGATGGGCATGCATCCAGACTCTTGATTGGCATCCTTTGATGATGAAGTCATCTGTTTTGTACTTGGAATCTATTAATGGTAATGATTTACCCAAGTCAATCATATATTCATATCGTTGCTCCCAGTTCTCCAAAAAAGAAAAAGAATCCATTACCTCTTTTTGTTTTTCTTCAATTGCACATATAGTATTTTGCTCCACTATTTTTTCTTCAAATTTACATCAAATACTCAGTCTCTTACCATACATTTGACAACCGAAGGTGGCAGTAAGCCAACGTTTAATTATTGTTCCTATGGAATTTAGGGAATGTCTAGCTCGCAAGCTTGGTTAAAACCGTCATTCCATTTGATCTCAGAAAGGTATCCCCTGCAATCCAAGTCCGTTATGAAGAGATCAGAAAACTTTAAGAGTTTTTCTTCTTGAAAATATCCATTTTAATCTTACATTTATTGACATTTGATATTATATAATTATCTAATAACCTTGGATATAAACATCTTAAATATGTTTGTACAATCAACTCTCAAATGCAACTATTCGAATAGTTTTTAAATTATGATATACCCATCCATTAATCGTCATACCATACTGATACTCTTTGTATCGGTGTTTGGTCTTTCTCAAACAGCCACGATCAAAGAAGAATATGTCACTCTAAATACATATGACTTTTCTGAACCTAATCCAATTCCTGATATCAATCGAATCTATCCCTATTTTAAGTTTCAAGGCTATACATCCAAAGGATATGATAAAAATTGGAAGATGGTGGTTCTTGAAAATGATTACATCAAAGTATATGTATGCCCAGACATAGGAGGAAAAGTTTGGGGTGCTATTGAGAAATCCACAGGGAAAGAATTTGTGTATTTTAACAACTCAGCCAAATTTCGAAGTATTTCAATAAGAGGTCCCTGGACTTCTGGTGGAATTGAATTTAATTTTGGAACCATTGGGCATACGCCTAATTGTGCAACGCCAGTAGACTACACAACACAAGTTAATGATGATGGAAGTGTTAGTTGTACCGTTGGATCCTATGATTTAACTTCAAGGACAAGATGGAACGTAGAAATTAGTTTAGAACCAGATAAAGCATACTTTAAAACAAAAACTTCTTGGTACAATAGTTCTAATCTCCCAACCTCCTATTATCATTGGATGAATGCAGCTGCCAAAGCCAGTGGTAATCTACAATTTATTTATCCAGGCACCAATTATATCGGACATGATGGAGAAGTAGGGAAATTTCCTTTAGAGAACAGTCGGGATATTTCTTTTTATGAAAAAAATGATTTTGGAAGTTACAAATCTTATCACGTCTTAAATAGCCATACGAATTTCTTTGGAGGATATTGGCACGATGAAAAATTTGGTTTCGGTCGTTATTCTCTATATGATGAAAAACCCGGCAAAAAGATATGGATCTGGGGACTTTCCGACCAGGGCATGATTTGGGAGGATTTACTAACTGATAGTGATGGTCAGTATATTGAGTGGCAATCTGGTAAATTATTTAATCAGGCTGCAGAGTTGAGTACCAAAACGCCGTTTAAACATCAAGAGTTCTTGCCCGGAGAAAATGATCTGATGGAGGAATATTGGTTTCCCTTTAAAGATATTGAAAATGTAGTAGCGAGTTCCCCTTTGGGTCTTTTAAACCTAGTTGAAAGAGAACAGGGTTATGAAATTCGTATTAGTCCACTGCAAAAAATTGATGAAGAAATTAGGCTTACAATAGATGGGGAGAATGTGTATTCTAATCACATAAACTTAGAACCATTAGAAACGGATTCCATCTTTATTGAATCAAAAAAGGGAGAAGACATTAATCTAAACATAGGAAAGGATAAGTTGGTCTATAGCTCAGAAACTAGAGATTTGAATAGGCCCTTAGAAGCCCAAGAAGCCTTTAACTGGAATTCAGCCTTTGGCAATTATATAAAAGGAAAAGAATTTGAAGCACAAAGAAATCACTCAGATGCAGAAAAATTTTACAAGAAAAGTATTGCTATCGAAAAGACATTTTTACCTGCTTTGAGTCGATTAGCTTTGTTAAACTACCGAAAGATGAATTACAAAGTGGCTTTGTCGTATGCACAAAAAGCTCTTGCAATAAATACCTATGACCCAGAAGGGAATTATGTATATGGGCTAGTTCATGTAAAATTAAAAAACAAATATGATGCCCTAAGTGGTTTCTCTATTGCGGTCGCTTCGCCACAATATCGGTCGGCATCTTATTATGAAATGGCGAAAATTCACTTTAAGGCAAAAGAGTATAACAAGGCTCTAAACTACTTGGATAAAAGTTTATCGAGTAATTCAAAGCATTATAACTCTTATAAAATTAAGGCGATTATTCACCGAATATTAGGAAATTACGAGGTGGCTAGGGCTACATTATCTAAAATAGAAGATTATGATGCCACCCATAATTTCTCAGAAATTGAAAAGTTTTTGCAATATCCTAGTCCTGATAGTCTAAAAATAATAAGGAGTAAAACAACGGGGGAATTTCCAGCTCAAAACTATTTAGAATTAGGTATATTCTATTATGAATTAGAATTATTTGAGGATGCCATAAAGGTTTTGGAAATCGCTTCTCAGGATGTTCTTGTAGATTATTGGCTGGCTTTTTTGTACAAAACCCTAGGCAACAATTCTTTGGCAAATTTATCCCTTAACAGAGCTCTTGAAGCAAGTCCTGAATTTGTATTTCCTTTTAGGCAGGAATCCGTACAAGTTTTGGAGAATAGTTTAACAGACAAGAGCCACTGGAAGACCCGATACTATTTGGGGCTTATACATTGGCATTTAAACAATCTGAAAAAGGCAAAAAACTATTTTGAAAAATGTAAAATGGAACCTGATTATTCTGCATTTTATATTGCACGATCTATTCTTTTTTCAGAACAAGCAAATAAAATCGAAACAGATTTAGAAAAAGCATTTCAATTAGATCCAGACGACTGGCGAGTAAATAAACACCTCAGTGAATACTTCATAAAAAATGAGGATCTAAGCAAAGGGCTACATCATGCAAAAAAGGCGTATAGATCAAATAGAAGCAATTCTGAAGTTATTGTTCATTTGGCAAAGACTCTATTGGCACAAAAAGATTATTCAGCTTGTTTAAAAATATTGGAAAAACACACCTTAATTCCTTACGAAGGTTTTTCTGAGGGAAGGACCATATATTATCAGGCGGCCACCAAACAGTCCTTCAAATTTTTAAAGTCAGGAAAATTGAAGCAGGCAATGATCTTTGCAGAAAAATCCAGATCTTGGCCTAAAAACATAGGTGTAGGTAAACCCTATCATGTTGATGACCGAATTGCTGATTTTATTACTGCTGTGGCTAAAGAGGTGGAAAATGAATTGAATGAAGCTAATTACTATTACGAAAAAGTAATGAATTACAGTTCTGAAAAGATAGATAAGGAAGACACAACTCTATTAGCCCAATTAGTTGCGGCTCAAAAGTTAGAATCATCTTCAAAAATGAATAGTATTCGGGAAGTATTAAATACACATCATGATTCAAAGAGCCTTATGTGGGTGAAGAATGAATTTGAAAATTACAGTGAGACAGATAAATCGGTTAATCAGAAGATTTCAATAGTCGAACGAATATTATTTGATTCCCCTCAGATTTAAACTTAAATTCAAGGAGACTATTAAATACTGGGTACTCTAAAATAATTGGGATACTCCCTCTTAAATCATTTTTCAAATAACGTTTATGTAGCGCGGTACCTCCTTTAAAAGTAAATTCGACCAGCCACGATTTATTTTACACCCTTTTGTTTCAACACTTATTTAATCCGATTCGTTCTGATTCTCAACTATTGAAAGTAATGAAAATCATTATAATTGCACCGTAATTTAATTTTTTATAAATTTTAACTATGTACTTTTAATAATACTTAGAATGATTTTACATACAAACCGGTTATGCGAATGATTTTATATACAATTATCCAACTTAAAATGGTAACCCTACAAGAGCCGAAAATACTTACAATTACCCGTCTAAAAGCCGAAATGGACAAAATTATCCCCCTTATAAAGCGACAATATCAGTTCAAATAAGAAGGCTTTGTTGTAGTGGATAGATCTATAAGTGGTTGATTATCAATACAACAATGTCAATTTTGACAAACTTGTGATAAAACTGCCCAACATGTACCGAATCCCTACTACCCTCCGTAGCTATGACATTGCCACTGTCTATGTGATGCAGGACAAGATTCAGAACGATAATCTCTATCGGGACAAAGTGAGGAAGACCATATTGAACAATCTTTCCTATCAGTTTTTTGGTAAGGTCAATGACCCCGATACTGGCAAATACTATGAACGTTTCTTTGAAATTGTGAAGAACTTGACCCAAAGTGTGAGCAATGAAACATTTCTTTCTTGGGAAGATCGAATTACCAAAGGAGAAAAGTAAATACTCAAGAGAAGGTTAGAGATTTTCTTTCGGTTAAGGACAGGAGAGTTTATTGCTTTTGCGTATTGGGTAGATTTTAAAGTCAAATTCTTAAGAAGAACCATGATGCAAGAAGTTCAAAAAGAGTCAATATTGGCTGAAAATACAATCCTAAAAACTAATTTTTAAAAGTGTGTTTTCTGAGTTCTGAGGTAAAGAAGATTTGAATTAGTTATCATTTGTCTTCATACCCAATTGCTTTGTGTTGATGAGTACCAGAATACCTACCTTAAAATCCAAAAAAAACACCTCTAAAATATATTTAGTTGTTATTTCTTTGGCATATGCGATATACCGTTTACCGAGTCCTCACTAAAAGAGTAACTCTTATGACAGCTTGTTTAGGAATGTCATTTTTTTTGAAATCCTGTTTGGATGGAAATTCAAAATCTCCTACTTCATCAACTCTTATCCAAGTCAAGGAGGAAGAAAATTTTAGGTGGTTGATGTTAAACGTAGATGAGGTCCTACCCCCTGGTAAATTAATAACCTGGGTTCCTACCCAGGATTTCGAAACGTCCTCCCTAATTAAAGTACCCCGTTACCCGAGAAAGTTTAAAGAAGATGAGCTAGTGAAAAATCCATCATTGAACAGCTTTACCATTCATCCCCTTGATATACAAGATACGCTACGTATTTTTGGAATAAGGAATGAGCAAATTTCGGCTCAGTTGGTTTTGGCTGCAAGGGATTCTATGTTGGATGTGAAAGTTTCAGTTGGTGATTTAATTTCAAACGAACAAGAGATTTTTGAAAGTACACAATCTCGTGTTAGAATGGTAAAGTACTTGCCGGTATCAAGAGCTAGAAGCGAATATGTCTGGTCGCCTATGATGGAAGAAATAATTGGAGAGGAAACATCAGGTGATATGAATCCCAATGTTGTGGCGGATGCTCTTATCGATTTTAAGGTGGCTAAACTGGAACCGTATACAGCACAACCATTCTGGTTTACATTCAAAGTACCGTCAAATATAAGGGCAGGGGTTTACAATGGTCATATTTCTTTCTCTGCTTCCGGGGCCGAAGTAATACACGAATGGCAGATCCCGCTACAAATAGAAATTGACGAGCCTACACTTCCCGACCCCGATTCCTATGGGTTTCATCTTGATTTATGGTTCAATCCGAGTTCCATTTCTGAATATTACCGGGTAGATCATTGGTCGGAAGAACATTGGCAATTAATAAAGGTTTACCTTGAAGATTATCTCTCACGTGGAGGCAAGAACATTACAACTGTTTTTACCCATGAACCATGGCATAAACCTTGGATCAATGGAGGTACACATTCGCAAATTGAGTTTGGTTATAAAAGTATGGTCAATTGGATAAAAACTGAAGAAAACAAATGGCAATTCGATTATACCATTTTTGACAAATATGTTGAATTGGCAATGAATTTGGGCATTAAAGGTTCAATCAATGCATATTCGATGACACCATTCCGAACGGATCAAAAAATTAAATTCTGGGATCAAAATGTAGGTAGTCATAAAGAAATAAACTTGGGGGTCTTCGAAGAGGAATATGCCGAAATATGGGAAGCATTTTTGTTGGATTTCAAACGTCATTTGATAGAAAAAGGATGGTATGAAAACACCTTTTTAGGATTTGATGAAAAACCCGATGACGTCCTGTACCAAATTATGGCCATTATAGAAAAATCTGCACCTGAGTTACTGGACAGAATCATTATCGCAGGGCATCCAGAGGCTACAATCTATGCACAAAATCTTTCTATTTCCTATATGTTTTTTCCTGATCAACCTTTGGAAGAAAAAGCTGCCATTCCAGTTCTTCCTGAGATTGTCAATAGAAACGAGAAGGGCAAGGTAACTACTTTTTATCTCTGTGCAGAACCGTCACATCCCAATACGCTGACCTATTCACCGGCTATAGAGGCACGTTTGATACCTTGGCTTGCACTAAAACATAATACAGATGGTTATCTCCGATGGGCGTATAACAATTGGACCTCGGATCCTTTCAACAAACCCGTTTTTCTTCATTCCCAAGGGGATGATTATTACATATATCCAGGTGAGAATGGTCCTATTTCCAGTATAAGATGGGAGTTGCTGAAAGAGGGAATAGAGGATTTTGAACTTTTCAGCATGATTCGCGATAAAGGTAGTATCAATAAAGAAGATCAGTTAAAGGCCATCAAATACGCAACCCAAAATGAAGATGGACGTTATAAAGACGTAAATGATTTCAAACATGTTAGAAGCATTCTGTTAAAAAAATAACTGATAGAATTAACCCGAATTATTCATCCTAGCCTCAAATTAGAGCTTTTGTTCTGAATATTTTTTTGAACTTTCAAGAAATAGATTTTCTTCGTGCTTGTTAGTATTTTAATTTGTGTAGTTTGTTTTTTGATTTAAATGAAGCCTTGTGAGCATGAAATCATGTAAATTTTACACGATTTGAGCATAGCTATCCCTTTAAGGAAGATCTTCTTTTTTTTCGATAATGTTTAATCAGGAGGGCAGCCACTAGGCTTATATCATTTACACGTTATAATTGCTCAAAATGGTTTTGGTTTATAATAAAATATAGAAATATATATTACTCAATTAATTTATAAACTTGCTTTATGCTAGGTAGCTACCTAAAAGAATTCTCTATACCAAAACAAATAGACATACAAGTAAAAGAGAGTGTGAACGAACTAAAAAATCTCTTAGCTAAGCAAAATATCCTTACCAATAAAGGTAAAGTTAAGATGCTTCTTTTGATAAAATAGGAAAAATCGACTTATACCAAGGACTTAGTCCCCGGGCTTAAACCTGACTTTCGGGTCGAAATACACCCAAAACCCTTACCAAGCCTGAAAAAGGTGCCATTTCCAACTGTTACTTTAATAGACACATTTTGTTCTGATCAATACCAATAAGTTCTAATACCCTCCTTTCGCAAGTTTGTCAAAATCGACATTCTAGTATTGATAATCAACCACTTATAAATCTATCCACTACAACAAAGCCCTCTTGGTTGAACCGTTTTGATCTGTTCATTAGGGAAAATTATTTGGTCAAGAAATCCTGTCTACAAAAGGAAAAGACAGCCTTATTATGTTTTGATTTTGGGAATATTGATTTTTGTTTGTATAAGCATAAAGTAAAACTTTGCGGAGGCTAAGATAATAAAATTCCTAAATCTAAAAACCATATATCCACTACAACTAAGATTTCAAAACAAAATTATATATATGGCATTTAAATCTATTCATGAATATAAATGTGATAATAAAAAGAATTGATAGTTGTAAGTTATTCAATAAAATGACTAAAAAAAATTTTTACGAAATAAAAAAAATGCGCTTTTGACAAACTTGCGCTTTAAATCTCCGTTGCCTGAGACATTACATGAATCACTCGGTCAGAATCTCCAGGCGGACTTGCCTCATTCAACGTCAAGGTTACCAGATCTTTCATCAGAGTTTTGAAGCTGTGTATAGGATGGCCATCTTCTATAGTTCTGGCGTTCTATTTCTTTATGGCACTATCTGATATCTGTGCCTTGCCAACAGGTGTAGTTCGTTTTGCTTTGCCTTTATCCTTGTGCTCATCAATGAACAATAAAGGTGCCAGTTCACGTTTCAAATGCCATTCCATATAATATCCCAGTATACATAGAAACACATGACCTCTTACATGGGGTCTCACTATAAACATAAATAGGACGGATTCGCAAGGAAGTAGTCTTGATGGAACGAAAAGCTTGTTCCACAAAAGATAATGATTTATAAGCTTCTACAGTTTCTGATGTCCCCAGGTCTGAGGATGACACATTGGTTCGAACCACATAAATACCATCCAAAGCTTCTTCGGCCTTAATTTTCTCTGTCCGACGTTTCCACACTATCAAACCATCGGACACCTTGACCTGATAATGCTTGGCCATATTCCTTTTACCGATCATCTACCCTACTTTCCTATTGATTTGCTCGGCCGTTAGAAGTGTTCCATTTTGTACACTCTTTGCTATCTTTTCCAAATAACTATCGGTAATAGTCAGCAATTCCTCTATGGTTTTCCGAAGATCTTCTTTCCATCAAGGATTTACACAGACCATCAAACGATCATCAGGATATAAATCACTACTTATCTCGCCAATCTCATCCTGGTCTTCATCCATCAAGTCCTATCAACAACTCATAAGGCACCCAAATAATAGCTTCTGATAATTTTTATTAGATTGACTGTACCGTTAGGTTTAACATTAGAGTTCCAAACAAATTAATTGCCGGGAGTCGTTTTTGTACTTTAGGTTCGGAAATCTTTTTGAGATCCAATTTACATTGGGTTCTAATTTTGCTAAAGGCGTTTATGACATGAAAGAATATTTGGTGCACATACTTTTTTTTCTTTGCGCTTGGACTGTCGTACAGGCCGTGTTTTGTCAAGATGATTTGAGATTTAACACTCTGGGCACAGAAAATGGTTTGTCCAATGGTAGTGTTACCGCTATTGCCCAAGATAGTATTGGTTTTATCTGGATTGCTACCAAAAATGGACTGAACCGATATGATGGCAAGAACTTTAAAGTTTATACCAGGCAAAATAGCAACATCTCCTCTAATGATGTTTCTGACATATTAATTGACAACAAAGGAAGAATATGGATTGGGACGATTGGAGGAGGGATATCTAGATACGACATTGAATCCGATACATTCGTCATTTATTGCAAATCGGATACAAAAGGGAAATTTGCTTCGAACATTGTCCATTCCCTATATCAGGACAGCTCAGGACATATTTGGGCAGCAACCAATAATGGTCTGGGTCTATTTGATGAGAAAGGGGATGAGTTCCAAAAGTATTATATACAAGGTAATTCAGATTATGATTTGATTGATATTTTATGTATCTATGAAGATTTAAAGGGGCGAATTTGGATCGGGTCCAACGGCAATGGACTGTATCAATTTAAACCAAACTTAAAGGAATTTTCAAAGGTTACTACTTCCAACGAGTATTCTTTAAGAATCCCGGACTATATATTGGATATAACCAGCACAGTATCCGGAAAGTTGCTTCTGGGTACTGGAGGAAATGGACTTGTAGGCTTTGATGCGCAAACCAAAAAGGTATTTGAGCCGTGGAGTTGGATAGGAACTCCTGAACCTTCAATTGTCAGAACTTTCTGGAAAGATGATGCATTAAATATCTGGATGGGAACGGATGGTGATGGATTGTTCAAATTTAATAAAGAAGTCCAGTTTGAAGCTCGATTTACCAAGGTCAATAATTTACCGGGGACTCTGGTGAACAATACCATAAATGACATATTTGAAGATAGACAAGGCAACATATGGATTGGAACTGCTTGGAGGGGATTGAGTGTTTGGAAAAAAGAAACTGAAAATTTGAAACACTACTACAGCGATGGTATCGGATTTGATTCCGACCCAATCCTATCGCTTTATAAGAACAATGGTTCACTTTGGATGGGACTAGATGGTCAGGGACTGAATGTCCTCAATATGGACACTAAGAATATAACCCGTTTCGACAAAGAATCTTCAGTAAATGTTGAAAGTAATTTCGTCCAGTGCATTAGACCGAGTGGAAAAGACCAATATTGGTTGGGTACGTTCACTAATGGACTGATTCTCTTTGATAAAAACAAGGGGGTTGTCAAGAAATACAAAAGAAGTGAAACCGACCAAAATTCCTTACCGTTTGATGATGTCAGGGATGTCATTGTTGAACCATCGGGCAACCTATGGATTGCAACTTGGGGAGGTGGACTAAGCTATTTTAAAGTTGAAGACCAAGCGTTTCAAAACTATAGGTTCTCTGATTTGTATTCCAATTCCTTAAGTAGTAACAATGTGATATCGCTTATGGATGATGGTTCAAATCTGTGGATTGGGACCCATGGAGGTGGCTTGAATATGTATGATAAAGAAAAACAAGAATTTACACACCATAAAAACATAGAAGGTGATACTAAATCTCTAGGCAGTAATTACATTTTCAGTATTCTAAAAGGGGAGAAAGACATTATTTGGTTAGGCACCAAAAATGGATTATCAAAGTATGACAAAACTTCGGGAACTTTTAGCAATTACAACATTGGTGATAATCTCAATTCCAATACTGTTGTAAGCCTGATTCGAGACGCAGCCGGATTGTTATGGTTGGGAACCAAAAGAGGAATTTTTATGTTTGACCCCGATGACGGAATCCCCTTGCCCATACCTGAGACCAAAACAGAATTTCATATCAACTCTGCATTTATGGACAATGACGGGATAGCCTATTTTGGGGGTATAAAGGGGATTACAGCGGCCTACACCAATATGCAACTGAGGAAAGGCAACGATGTGAAAATTGTATTTACTGACTTTAAACTTTTCAATCAATCCCAAAAAGTGGAAAAGGGAACTGTTTTATCCCGGAATATAGCCATAAATAATAAGCTTGAATTAAAACATAATCAAAATGTAATCACTTTTGGACTGGCCGCCCTTAAATTTCCCTTTTCAAGGGACTATGATTTTGAGGTAATGATGGAAGGCTTTGAAGAAAATTGGAGATCCATTGGCGAACAATCTTCCTTAACATACACTAACCTCTCTCCTGGGACGTATCTATTAAAAGCAAGACTTGCTAATGCAGAGATCAATGGCGGGAATGAAAATGTCAAATCAATGCAAATTACAATTGCACCACCCCTTTGGAAAACAAATTGGGCATATTTTTTATATGCGTTGACCTTTTTAGCCATTATATGGGGTATCAGATATTACACTTTTAAATGGGCAGAAATCAAAAATAACCTTCGGACAGAGAAGTTAAAACGTGAAAAAGAAGATGAGGTACACCATTTGAAACAGCGTTTTTTTACCAACATATCACATGAAATCCGTACACCCTTGACCCTAATTATGGGAACTTTGAATAGTCTTAAGGGCAACTTCAACGCAAATGAACAAACTAAGATCAATGCGGTAAGACATAGTGCAAGTAGGTTGATGACATTGGTCAATGAATTGCTAAATATAAGGAAACTTGAAACCGGAAATATCAAATTACAAGTTAGTCAAAACAATTTGGTCACTTTTTTGCACGAGATATTCCTTGCCTTTTCCCAACAAGCGATTTCAAAAGATATTGAATATATATTCACATCAGAGAATAAGACGATTTTGGTATGGTTTGATAAAGTTCAATTGGAAAAGACAATTTATAACTTGTTAACCAATGCCTTTAAGTTTACCCCACAAAAAGGTAGAATCGAGGTTCTCGTGGGAGGCAAAAACAATTTCGCCAAAATCTTGGTAAAGGACACGGGAACCGGAATAGCCGAAGAAAAGCTTCCTCATATTTTCAATCGTTTTTACCAAAATGAAGAAGCCACGGATGGGCAGATTGGTTTCGGCATTGGACTTTCTATTGTAAAGGATATCATTGGACTTCACCATGGTACAATAAAAGCGAGTAGTAAATTGGGTCATGGCAGTACATTCAAGATTCGATTACCTATGGGGAAAGACCATTTTGAGTCTTCACAATTGAATTTTGAATACACGGATGTTGAGCATACAGGTACCCGCTCTTTTTCGGAAGGACTGGAAAAACACTCTCTCGTTTCCAACAAAGAGATTGTTGTGCTAGCCGTTGAGGACAATAAGTACCTGAGAGACTTTTTAAGTGATCTTCTGTCTTCGGAATACAAAGTCATCACCGCTGAAAATGGGAAAAAGGGATTGGATTTGGCATTGGAACACCTTCCAGATCTCATACTTTCAGACATAATGATGCCTGAAATGGATGGAGTGACCTTATGTTATACCCTAAAAACAAACCTACTTACAAGCCATATTCCTGTTATATTGCTTACAGCCAGGGATATGGTCGAAAGCATTATGGAGGGATATGAGACCGGGGCGGATGATTATCTTATCAAACCATTTCATGAAGGTGTATTAAGGACCAGAATAAAAAACCTATTGAAGGGAAGGCAGCGATTACGTGACCGCTATTCAAAGGAGTTGTTATTAAACCCGAAGGAAATAGCTTTAAACTCTCCTGATCAGCAATTTTTAGAAAAACTCCAAAAGGTGTTAGAAGACAAAATGGCCAATCCAGAATTTCACATAAATGAATTGGCCTTTGATATGGCCATGAGTCATTCTGGAATCTATAAGAAAATTAAGGCGTTGACCGGCATGACTTTGGTGGGTTTTATAAAGGATTTTAGATTGAAGCGGGCCGCCCAAATTCTTAAACAGCACGATTTTGCGATTGCCGATGTCAGTTTCATGGTAGGCTATACAGATAGAAAACATTTTAGCCAAGAATTCAAGAAAAAATTCGGTATAAATCCATCAGAATATGGAAAGGATTTGGACTAACGCTTATTTGACTACTTACAACCAAAAGTATTATAGGACTTTTTCTTCAAAATAGCCGGGAAAGATTGAAATTCGGCACATATACGAAAATACCCCCCTAGATTTCCTATTTATATCAACTTATTTCAAGTGATGGCAAAATATCTTGCATCGGTGAAAAATGGTTTAATTATGAAAAGAAAAATCAAAATTTTATTGTGGCTCTTTTGCGTCGGTATAGGGGGTACATTTTTCCTATCCTGTAAGGAAGATGAGATCAATGTACCAATTAAAGAAATTACCGTGAGTTCTTCCAATTTGCAATTAGGAATTGGTGAGATTCACACATTGACCGTTAATACAACCCCCGAAAATGTTACAGCTATTGTGGAATGGACATCAAGTAATGCCGGTGTTGCTGAAATACAATTCAACGAAAGCGGACTAGTAGCTGGTGTTAGGGGGACTGGATTGGGAGATACGGTATTGACCGCCACCCCTCAAGGTGGCGGAGCAGAACAAACAGTTACTGTTCAGGTAATTACCAAGGTAGAGGAGATATCACTTGAAGAAGAAGTGCTTGCAGACCCTGCCCAGACACGATACAATGTAGTGTTCACACCTTCTGATGCCAGCGTCCAGGATATCGAATGGATATCTAGTGATTCTACAGTGGCAACAGTAGTGGATGGATTGATTACTGCTCTGGAAGCTGGAGTTACAATAATAACTGCAACAACGATTGAAGGCGGAAAAACGGCTTCAGTTGAAATTAACGTAAGCGGAAATCCTCCTATCCTCGGATTTCAGTATTGTTCAGTTTCTGGAACAGGAAGTTATAATCCGGACATGGTTCAGACCGTTGGGGGTAGACAGAACATCAACAATTCTGAGGCGCAACCCTCAGAGAACTATAATTACTATGAAGGCGAAAAGCTAGTGGTCTCACCTGGAGGTTCATTTGATCTTTCTCTGGTACAATCCAATAACTGGTCGATTACCGTAGTGTGGATTGATTATAACGGAGATAAAGATTTTGTGGATGATGGGGAGCAGGTCTCCGTATTTGGACTACAGTCCCAATTAAATGATGGCCCTTTCAATGCCACAATCAGTGTGCCAGCTGATGTCTCGCCAGGTTTGGTGAGGATGAGGGTTTTGACCGGTGATGCATGGACCACAGATCCTTTGGCTGCCCCTTGTGGTGAAGTTGCAAACAGTACCACAAAAGATTTTGATGTGGAGATAACCGGCAAGTTGTATGGTGCTGTTTCAGGTGATGGTGGATATAATGCGGATAGTGTGATTACTACTAGAGGAGATACAAACTTAAACTACAGTGGTGCCCAACCAAATGTGAATTATGAGTTTTACACTGATGAAATGATCACCTTCAGCCATGGCAATAGTTTTGATCTTTCCCTAATACAATCAAATAACTGGTCCATGACTGTGATTTGGATAGACTGGAATGCGGATGCGGATTTTGAAGATGAAGGAGAACAGGTAGTGATATTCGGTAAACAGGCACAACTTAATGATGGTCCCTTCAATACTACTGTAGACGTACCAACAGATGCCGTTAAAGGTGCAACTAGAATGCGGGTTCTAAAAGGTGATGCATGGACTACAGATCCGGTAGCCAAACCATGTGAGCAAATACCAAAAAGTACTGCCAAAGACTTTATTGTAGAAATTTTATAACCAAACCAATGAATATGAATAATAGATTAATAATATGCTTTTCATTGCTATTGAGCGCAATTTCAATAGCTTCTGCACAAGAAATTGTAAATGGATCGGTAATCTCAAAGATCGATGCTCAACCATTGCCAGGTGTTTCCATCTTAGTCAAAGGTACAACCAATAGAACAACCACCGATTTTGATGGAAACTTCAGTATTAAAGCTCCTTCAGATGGTGTGTTGATATTCACTTATATCGGTTTTCTTTCGCAAGAAGTAGACATAAACACCGCTAATAATTTGCAAATAACCTTGGTTGAGAATGTCTCTAAATTGGATGAGGTTATAGTAGTCGGATATGGTACCCAAAGGAAGAGGGATGTTACAGGAGCTGTGGCTTCCGTTGAAATTGACGAACTTCAAAGTATTCCCTTGGCAAGGGCCGATGAAGTTTTGCAAGGACAGGTGGCCGGTGTCCAGATCAATAATAATGATGCCTCTCCCAACGGAGATGTTTCCATACGTATTCGTGGGGTAAGCTCGATTAATGGAGGAAGCAATCCTTTGATTATTATAGATGGTCTTCAAGGGGCTAGCATCAGTGATGTACATCCAAATGATATTAAATCCATTGAGGTCTTAAAGGATGCGTCGGCTACAGCAGTATATGGATCTCGTGGGGCAAGTGGCGTGATATTGATTACCACAAAAAAAGGGGCAAAAGAAACCAAACGTTCCTTCACCTACAATATGTATACTACAATTCACGAGGTTAGAGAAACTCTAGATTTGCTTAGTCCTGGGGAATATGCACGCTATATAAATGAAAATAGGGAGGTACGATCATTGCCGGAGGTTTTTTCAGAAGCGGATGTTTCAGCATTTGATATGGGAGCAGGAACTGATTGGCAAGATGCTATTTTTCGTACCGGAACGACTACGAACCATCATATCAATGTAAGTGGTGGAACAGAAAATACGGTATATAGTGTTTCCGGTGATTTTTTGGATGTAAAGGGGATTGTATTGCGATCCCATTTCAAACGCATTTCGGTTAGACCAAATATTTCGATTGATCTTACTGACAATCTCAAACTGAATTTGAACTCTTTCATTAATCTTTCAAAGTATAATCCCACAGTTTTGAATCACAGAGACCGACAAGGAAGCCCAATATTTGCTTCTTTCAGATTTTCACCGACCAAACCTATTTTTAATGAAGATGGTAGCTACTCGCAACCTGGTGGAGGTGCTGGACCCAATACGGAATTCAATCCAGTAGCATTGGCGGTGGAGCCAATTAGGGATAACTACTCTAATAGAATTATTCTAAACCCTAGCGTGCAATATACTATAGTGAAAGGATTGACTGCTAACATCATGGGATCCTATCAATTGATTGATGATGAGAACAACTTCTATTACAACGAATCGGTAGTAAATGGAGGGGAATCCGACAGGGAGGCTTCCATTTCAGACAGTAAGTTCCAAAGTTTTCAAAATACAAACCTTTTGTCGTATGGAACTGATTTGGGCAAGCATAATATTAAGATCACGGGGCTATATGAGCAGCAAAAAATTAAGTTCAATAGTAATTCTGCCAATTCCAGAGGGTTTTTGACCAATGCGGTCACGTATAACAACCTAAGTTTGGGGAAAACCCAAGGAATTCCATTTTCAATACGTACGGAGCAATCTTTGGAATCGTTTATGGGAAGGATCAATTATTCCTATGATGGCAAGTATTTGCTTACGTTGACAGGAAGGTCGGATGCCGCTTCCGTTTTTGCAGAGAACAATAAAAAATCTTTTTTCCCTTCTGTTGCTATTGGATGGAATATTTCGAAGGAAAACTTTTTGGTGGATTCCAATACTGTCAACAATTTGAAGTTAAGGGCTAGTTATGGAGAAGTTGGTAATGCCGCTATTCAGCCCTACCAATCGTTATCACAATTAGCAACCGGTTCCAACTTTTCATTTAATGCAGGACAGTTGACGAATGGGGTGAATTTATCCGCCCAGGCACCAAATCCAGATTTGAAATGGGAAACTACTGAACAAATAAATGTAGGTCTTGACCTTAGCATGTTCAATGGGCAATTGAGTCTTACTACAGACTACTATAAGAAGAACACTACGGACTTGCTCTTGGAGCGCGCATTGCTTCAGGCATCAGGTTTTCAAACACAACTTGTAAATGCTGGGGAAGTACAAAATAAAGGTGTTGAATTGTTACTTTCTTTGAGCCCGGTAAGAAACGAGAATTTTGAATGGAACAATACAATGGTCTTTACCAAAAATGAGAATGAGGTGCTTTCTTTGAACGGGGAAGAAACAAAAATAAGCCTGGGGGGAGCTGGCCTACCCGGTTTTTCCGATGCCATTTGGTTGGAAACCGGTCAACCCATTGGATTAATACGGGGACTACAATATGATGGGGTTTGGAAGAGTGATGAATCCATTCTTGCGGCCGCTTACGGTGTTATTCCCGGGGCACCAAAATTTGTAGACCAAAACAATGATGGCCAGATCAATGATGCAGATATTGTGAACATTGCTAATGCGCTTCCTGATTATACATTTAGCTGGAACAATACCTTCAGATATCAAAATCTCGACCTGAATGTATTGGTCATTGGTGTCCAAGGGAACGATATATACAACATCGCACGATCCTTGCAAGAATCAAGGGATGAGGGAACAAGTACGGCGTTGCTAAATGCATGGACACCGAATAACGAAGATACGGATATTCCAGGCCATAATTCACTGGGTGACTTTAGAAATTCAAGTCGTTGGGTTGAGAACGGCTCATATATCCGAATTAAAAATATCATATTGGGATACAATTTTCCAGAAAGACTTACCAATTTGTTGGGCATTTCCTCAGCAAGAATATATACTTCTGGAACCAACCTGTTCACCTTTACGGATTATACCGGTTTTGATCCAGAATCCAACAATGCACGGGACATTGCCAATGATGCCGGTAATGGATCTTCAGCTGATGCTTTCGCAGGTGTTGATTTGGCTTCGTTTCCGTCCCAGAAAAAATATACACTAGGCTTGGATATAAAATTTTAAAAACAAAAAAGATGAATACGAAAAAAGTAATTGTTTTGACATCCGCTATGTTGATGTTCTTCGGTTGCGCGGATATAGAATTGGAGGAAAACCCTCCGTCATTGTTGAATCCAGAGACCTTCTTTACTTCAGAAAGTGAGTTCGAAGCAGCTTTGGCAGGAACGTTTCGGGCACTATATTCGGGATATTCAGGATTTGATTATGGATATCCATTGATTATGACATCCGGAGCTGAAGATGTACGGTCAGATGCCGAAATTTTTGCCGATATGGATCGTCTGACACCCAATGGGAGAGATCAATCGGTTTTATATGTATGGAGACAGTTGTACCAGTCCATTGCCAATGCCAATGCGATTATTGGTAATCTTGGCAATGCCAAGAATATCCCTCAAGAACGATTGGGAGAGTTGGAAGGACAGTCCAAATTTATTAGGGCATTTAATTTTTTCTTTTTGGTACGATGGTTTGGTGAGGTTCAATTGACCTCCTTTGAAAATCAGGGAGATATCGAAAATCTTCCTCAGTCAAGTGTTAAGGAAATATACACTGCGATTATTGCTGATTTGCAGGATGCTGAGGCAAAGTTGCCCTATACTTTTGAAGATCGCGGAAGGCCTACAAAAGGAGCAGCAAAGGCTTTGCTGGCCAAAGTATATTTGACCATGGCAGGTTGGCCTGTAGGAGAAACTTCATATTATACAGATGCCCGTGACAAGGCAAAAGAGGTTATGGATTCTGGAATTTACGCACTTGAACCAAATTTTGAGGATTTATGGGTAGAAGAGAACAAGCTTACCAATTCAGAATTCATTTTCGCATTTTATGGATCTATAGCTGCTGATGGAATTTCAGGCAGCCATATGCACATTGCGTCAAGACATTGGGGCAATGGTGAAGGTGGATGGGGTGATTTTTTTAGTGAAGACCGTTTTTTTAATGCTTTTCCAGATAGTCCAAGAAAGGATGCCACTTTCACTTCGGTTTTCGAAGATGGCACGAGTTGGGAAGATGCTCGTGTACAACCCCATATGGCCAAATACCGTGATGCCGGTGAAACTGTGGCAGATAATGGTGAAGGATTTAATGTTTTGCTCCGATATGCAGATATTCTATTAACATATGCAGAAGCAGCTAATATGGCAGAAGGCGGTCCATCATCAGAAGCCTTGTTGGCCATTAATCAAGTGAGAAGAAGAGCTAATGGGTTGGATATTAATACACCGGATAGCTCTGTTGATGTCCCTGCGGGAACGACTCTATCTAAGTTTGATGATATCGTCATTGCTGAGCGGAATTGGGAATTGGCATTTGAATTGAACAGATGGTTTGACCTAGTTCGAAAAGAAATGGTCGTAGAGGTAAACCAAGACCTTCACCCCAATGTTTCCGAAAATAATAGGTTATTGCCTAAACCTGCGGCCCAGCTAATACCGGGAATTTTGGAGCAAAATCCAGGATATTGATAAATTAAGTTATTTGAGTTAGTTGGTTGCATCATCATTGAGTTTAAGTGCAAGGAAAAATCATCATGCTCTTATTGATTTAGAGAATTTAATAGCTCCTTATGAAAGTATTTTTTTGCGAATGCCCACCATTCTATTACTAATGATTATACTAGGATGTAAGGAAAATACATCCGAAGAACATTGATTTACCCTGTTCGATGCTGCACAAACGGGATTGAACTTGAACAATAGACTATTGGGGAACGCCTATATGAAAGGGTTCTTTTACCAATACTACGATAATAGAACTGGATTGGCTACTGCGGACTTCAACAATGACTGCTTGATTGATATCTACTTTATCTCAAGCATTTGGTAAAACAGATTGTTCCCGAATCAAGGTGAGTTAATGTTTAAACCTGACTTTTGGGTCAAAATAAAGCCAAAACCCTTACCAGGCCTGAAAAAAATGCCATTTCCAACTGTTACTTTACTGGAAACATCTTTTTATGATCCATACCAATAAGTTTTAATGCCCTCCGTAGTCCTGAAACCTTACATGAATCATTCTGTCATCATCTCTTGGTGGACTTACCTCATTCAACGGCAAAGTTCCCCGAGCGAGGTGTAGCATCCGGTAGATTCTCCGTATTTGATAGCTGCTTTAAAGCCTTCGATAACAGAGAGGTTAAAGTCGTTCAAATTGGCTATGGTTTTTCTTTTGACTTTCTTACCCTCTCCAGGCTTTACGGATGAGAGTAGTTGGTCTGTATTTTCTATTCGGTACGACTTCGATTTAATATGACATGGAATTATAAAATATAGCGCAAATATATTATATTCAATAAAATAAATAACGATAAATAAGCATTTAACATGGAAACATTTTTCACAAAATAAATTCAAAATATATCATCTATATGATTGAAATACATATGTTTAAGTGATATAAATTACTCAATAAAGTGCGAAAGTCGGGTTTAAAGATGTTGAAGCACTAGAAGGCAAAATAAAGCACATAGTCCAACCGCTGAATTCTGAACTCATAAAATCCGATATAGGATATGAATTAAAACCTTTTTGAGTAATTTCAGAGGATCAATTGTATAACTGAAGCCCACTATTTAACCCTGACTTTCGGGTCGAAATACGCCCAAAACCCTTACCAGGCCTGAAAAAGGTGCCATTTCCAACTGTTACTTTAATGGACACATTTTGTTCTGATCAATACCAATAAGTTCTGATGCTCTCTATGGACTTATAAAATATGGTGCAAATATATTACATTCAATTAAATAAACAGCTATAAAAAAGTATGCCACATGGACACATTTTCACAGAATAAATCCAAAATATATCATCTATGTGACTGAAATACAGGCGTTTAAGTATTAATAATCACTCAAAAAAGTTCGAAAGTCAGGTTTAACCTTATTTCATTTGTTTTTCCAGTAATGGATTCTTTTATTGAATCCAATAAGACATTTGAACGAATTTTGGTTGCTTTTGATTGGTTTTTGGGATAAATATTTTGACCAGAAGATTACATTGGAATCTTTCTTGGACGAGAAAGTTTCTTTACAAATAAATCCAAGATTTGTGTCGTTAATTTACGTGTGTTTAGTAAAATATTTTCCTTGAAGTTATCCAGTATTAATTCTGTAATTAACTTATCACCAGACACAGAACGAAAATTTTTTGTGTCGTAATTGCTGACTATATATTTTTTATGGTTGATTTCTAAATTAATTGAATAACCATGAATAAATCGATTTCTTAAAGTATTTATTTGATTTAAGTATTTATCAATAAAATTTCTATGATTCAACCTCCATTTATAAAACTCATCATCTTTTCTGTAATCAAGTTCTACAAGTATGTCCCAATATAGAACAAAATTGTCTAATCGAACACTTGGGGCTTTATTTCCAATATGGATTGCAATTTTTTTTAATAATGTTTCACATAGCTTTACGAGCACTTCATATAATGATGCAACAGAGAGTATAAATGATTGAAATTGTGTATTAATGATTTCCTTATAAAGAATCGGCGTATCAATATCAACCCGATTTTTTAAGATACTGTCACCAAAGTCAAATTTAGTTTCAATTATTTTATTTGTAATCATTCCTTCAACCGACGATGGCACAACATTATTTACAATTATACTTGAGTCATATTCAGAATTAAAATATGTAAAGTATATCATTTCAATTTTCCTAAGTTTATTCTCAATAGAAGTTATTATCAATTCAAGGTCATCAATATTAAACTTGGATGGCTTGAAAATGTCATGCAATTCTGATTTATAAAGATTCTTAGAATTTTTTATTTTTTTAATACCGGTTACAATTGCGTCTTTTTGTCTGCTGAAGTCGACTAGTTTTTCACTTACCATACTTCATAATACCTTTTCCTTTCTGTGTCAATATCATCTTGCACTATTTCTATAACTTTTGAGAAAAACTTTCTAATTGCTAAGTCTTTTTCTTGCAATCGTTTTAAAGCCTTTTCCAACAATTCCTTAAGCTCTAAATCTTCGGAAAATGGTTGACCAGGTGTTACTGCACTTGTATTGCACATCGAAATCAATGAACTAAAGCATTGCTTGGTTAGCCTTTCGAAATCTTGTTCTTTTATGTTTTGATGTGCAGATTTCAAAATCTCTATTACCAAATCTATATAAGCTTCATTTTTCCGTTTAAACTCAGATAAGGAAAGAGCGATATTCATTAGTTTCTCAGAGTTAGTTTTGTATTTAGTGATTAACTTTTCATAAACAACTTTTATATCTCGGTCAATAGTGTCTTGAACTTTAAATAATTCAATCATGTCTATTGCAAAATACTTCTCAGTATCTTTTGTAAAATATTTATCGTGTGATTTATAATCAAATTGAACAAACCAATTGATAACCATCGAAAATATTTTCATCTTTTGCTCTCCAGATAACCCTTTAGTTATACCATAACCATGTTCAGGGATATATTTATAGCCTAATAGGCTTTTGTTTACTAAATAGTATTCTCTCATAAAAAGAAACCGATTTTCTATATAATTGAGTACCTCCTGAAATCCATCTTTTCGAATTATTTCACATAAAAATGATTGTAATCCATGCGACTGAATATT
This sequence comes from Flavobacteriaceae bacterium bin25, assembly GCA_002238525.1. Lineage (GTDB taxonomy): Bacteria > Bacteroidota > Bacteroidia > Flavobacteriales > Flavobacteriaceae > Bin25. Next base: position 16,673 of record MPMN01000006.1, on the reverse strand, counting down.
TATACGAATTGTCTTTTTTAAGACTAATTCTTTTATTTCGGGATAATTCTTTTCTTTAATTGGATCAAAACCAAAAAACAGACTATCAAGGTGTTGGTCATTGCAATTTTCTAAAAACTTTTCTATTTGATTTTTGGCTAACGTTTTATCGAAAAGAAATAATGTGGGAAGAGTTGGTGCTATATAATAATAATTTTGGACTGTGGAGTTTTGAAATAATTCTATAATAAGGTTAGCGTCTTTGCTTTTTAGAAATCTCTTACTATTATTCTGACTTATGAATGCATCGTGAATCTTACGCGAATTATACACATGAAACATACAATTTCTAGCCCATTCTGTATTTTCCGCACTTAATTTTTCTATGTATTCCCAGTAGATTTTTTCATAGTTCTCAGAGAATCTTAACTTTCTGAATATATTAGAGCAATATTGGGCTACAAAACTCCTATTCGTATCCCACAAATGGCTGATAAATCTTACTGTTTTACTTAAATCAGAAGTAATAGCATCTAAAAAGCCATAAAATTGAAGTGGCACATACTCAATTTGAGCAACGACTTTAACTAGTGCATTTCCTAAATCCACACCAGAATATTTATTTATTAATGCATTTGCATTAATTTCGTATGGCTTATTTCCCGCTAAATTGTCGTACCCAGGATTAAATAAATCCATCAATTGCTCAGCAAGATCATTTTTAGATAGATTTTCTTTAATCTTATCTATGACTTCATAAAATGAAGAATCAATATCCCATTCTTTGAACCAATACAACTGATCTTTTATATGTTTTTTATGCCTCAATTCAAGAATGTTATCATTAGAAATTGAAAGTAAAAAATTAAAAACAATTTTAATTTCATCATTTCCTTTATAAATCTTCTTTTCTCTTACTGCTAAAATATTCCTTGGTACATCAACAATTATTCCGACAATTTCTTCTTTAAATGCTTTAAAAGATGTTTTGTTGAAAAAATCAATCAATGAATTTATAGTTTCTTTCCTAAGTTTTTTTACATATTTATTTTCAGGAATAATTAAAGTATAGCTTTGAATTTGATAGAAATATGTATTCGACCTAATAAATTTTAGATTTAGCATAAATCTTAATAACCTAATTGCAAAAAGACACCTGTTTTTATCATTTGAATTTAATGCTTTACCGCTTTCAGCAAGTATTTTATTTTGTCTTTCACAATTAAAACCTTCAAACTGATCGCTTTTTCTAAAACCAGATATATCGGAAATAATCCCATCATCTCTGGTTAATTGATAGAGACTCTCCGAGTATTTATATGCATGTAAAAAATAATCTTCAAGCTGGAATAGGTTATATATGATCTGCTTTAGATTATTAATAGAAAAATCAAGAGAGTATTTTTTTTGAGTCAGCGAATCTTGAAATTCTCTATTTAAAGGATGTTGTTCATTTGTATATATTGAAAGTGTTTTTTTTACCGTTTCTTCTGCGATAAGTGGCTTAATATAGGTTATCACATACACCGTTTCAAGAATTTTAGTGAGTTCTTGATTATCACTACAGGTGTCTATTTGATTAATATGCTCTTCTAATAGTTTTTGTAGAATATTATCATCCTGTTTATTCTGATGAGCATATCCAACGTTCCTTATAATATTATTGGCATAGGATCCATTGTATCTTAACTTTTCTTCCAACCATGATTTAGAATTTAGTTTTTCTTCTAAAAACAGATCGCTATATATGTCAGGTTTAATCTCATATTGGTGGTAACCAGAAATTATATTCTGTGATTTCATTGATTGAAGAATAATTTCTACATCTTCATATGATATTTTTTCAGTAGCAGCAATTTGTTGAATGAGACTTTCGTCATCAATACGAATTGGTTCAATAAGAGAAAACAATGAGATGATTTTTTCAATATCCCTTCTTTTTATTTCTTTATCCTTATTTGTTAATTCAATGTTTTTTTTAAAATACTCTTTAACATAATCTTTAAAAAAATCATCTTTCTTTATATCAGATGGAGAACGCCCGTTTTTAATAACCCTTAATAGAGTCATAATCACAACAGGAATTCCGTATGTGATATCTACGAAATAACCAAGATGTTCTCCAATTATATCATTTGTTAATTCACTTTTTAAAAATTGAGCAGTTTCTTCTCTCGTTAATTTATCAAGTTTTATCCGTTTTATTATGTCATTCTTGTCTGCGGGATTAATGTTCCTAAGGACATGTTCAATAAACTTGCAACGAACCGTTAATAGTAACTTAACCTTATTTTCTTTTATTCCTTTGGCAATATTCAATAAATCTGCTAAATCTTTTGCGTCAAAACTATCAGCATCATCAACTAGTACAACATAGTTTTTTTCTCCTGTTAAAGCTTTTTGTAATACTTTAAAGTCAAGTTTATGTAATCTAATTACCAAAGCTTTCCAATCATTATTTGCATCAATATATTGTTTAAAGAATTCAACACAAAGTCGAGTCTTTCCAATTCCGGCTTCTCCACTTATTAGTGCAACTGTTTTAGTATTATCGCTAATGAACTCATTAAGGATATTCAACTTATCTTTTCTATGATAAAACTTATTAGAAAAATCATAAATATTATTTACTGTCTCATTAAGCTCCTTGTGATAACATTCTGAATATTCTTGAATCAAGTGATTTAACTGGCTTGTATACCAAAGATTGACGATTGGATGATGGGCAAGCAATGTGTCTATTTTGGCTCCGTCCCAAATATCAAATTCTATATGAGTTTCCTTTAATGCTTTTTCAGCTATGTTCTTAATTTCCTTTCTTTGTCCTGGATTTAACTCAACGTTAGTAATAAAAATTATTGTGTTTTCGTCTTGTATGTTCTTCTCTATGTCCTTTTTAACCTGATCTTTCAACTGGTAATATCCAGGATATCTTCCAGTATTAGGGTGATGAAATTTTGCTTGAAACCTGCATTTTAGTTTTTTACCGTTGTATTCGCCATCAAAAAAACCATCAATACCTTGATCACCTCCTGGTGCACTAAAAGGTACAAAGTCCTTTCCCAGTTCAAAACTTAACAAACCATTACAGAAAACTTGAAATTTATCGCCGTTAAAATCTGACCAGTTTATGGAATTCATCATTTGTTTTTCTATTTCTTGAAGTTAATCAAATCCACCACATCTATCTTCAAAATATCATCCACTACCTAAAAATAAGTTTTCCATACTTGATTGGCTTCTATTTTATACATAAGAATTGACCATATCATATATTTCCCCCAACTTTTCGATCAGCCACGATTTATTTTACACCCTTTTCTTTCAACCCTAGTGTAATCCAATTCGTTCTGATTCTCAACTATTGAAAGTCATGAAAATCACTATAATTACACCGTAATTTGATTTTTTATAAATTTTAACTATGTACTTGTAATAATACTTAGAATGATTTACATACAATTATCCAACTTAAAATGGTGCACCGTTCAAGAGCCGGAAATACTTACAATTACCCCCTCTAAAAGCCGAAATGGGCGGAATTATTCCCCTTATAAAGCGACAATATCAGTTCAAAGAAGAAGGCTTTGTTGTAGCGGATAGATGTATAATACCATTTATACATTAAAGTTGCTCATAGAAAATTTAGCGCCTAAGTTGTTTAGCAGTAGAGTAAATACATAAACTTATTGAGCAATATAGTGTTCGTTATGGTATAAGTGGTTAGTTATCAGAGCTGGAAATCCGATTTTGACAAACTTGCGTAAAGTTCCTCAAATAGCTTTATCGTATAACTCATATCCTGCAAACGTCCTTTTATTTTAACATTTTTATCGCCTTCTTGAGAGCACCAAACATTCTATCAATTTCTTGTTTGGTATTGTAAAAGGAAAAAGATGCTCGAATAGTTCCTGGAATGTGATAAAAATCCATAATCGGCTGAGCACAATGATGACCAGTTCGAACAGCTATACCCTGCTGATCTAGAATACTTCCAATATCATAAGGATGTAGTTGATCTATGTTGAATGAAATCACCGGTGTTTTGTCAATCAAATCGCCATAGACTGTTATGCCATCAATAGTTCTCAATACATTTGAAGCATATCCCAATAGTTCTTCCTCATAAGGCACGAAATTTTCATAACCAACATTATTCAGATAATCAATGGCAGCACCAAAAGCTATTGCACCAGCAACATTTGGTGTGCCGGCTTCGAATTTATGCGGTAAGTCAGCATAAGAGCTCTTTTCAAAAGTAACTTCTGATATCATTTCACCTCCACCCTGATAGGGTGGCAGTTCCTCTAAAAATTCCTTTTTCCCAAATAGAATTCCTATCCCGGTTGGCCCGCACATTTTGTGGGCCGAAGCAGTATAATAATCAGCATCCAATTTCTGTAAATCAACTTGAATGTGGGGTGCAGCTTGAGCACCATCAACGAGTACTTCTACTCCGTGAGAGTGGGCCTTTTCTATGATATATTCAATGGGTTGGATTGTCCCTATGGCGTTCGAAACATGTCCAATGAACACAACTTTTGTCTTGGGGCTTAAAAGAGTATCAATCTTTTCGACTTCTAAACTGCCCTCTGGATTCATGGGAATTACTTTAAGGATAGCACCAGTCTTTTGGCAAAGCAATTGCCAAGGCACAATATTGGAATGATGTTCCATTGCAGAAACCAAGAGATGGTCACCAGGCTTTACAGTTTTTGCATAACCCGAAGCCACTAAATTGATACTATGAGTAGTACCTGAGGTGAAAATGATTTCTTCAGGTTTCTTAATGTTGAAATGAGCCTGAACCTTTTTGCGTGCATCTTCGTAAGCATCGGTAGCCTGCTGACTTAATGAATGTACACCCCTATGAATATTGGAATTGTATCTATGGTAGTAATCAACAATGGAATCAATGACTTGTTGGGGAGTTTGACTAGTGGCGGCATTGTCGAAATAGACTAACGGATTACCATTGACCAATCGACTGAGAATTGGAAAGTCTTTACGGATTTGATGAACGTCAAACATCACTTAAATACCAAATCCCATTTCAACACCAAACTTGGCGGCAATTTGGTGGCTGATGTGTTTTTTTAATATGGGAATTGATACACTCTCCAAGACATTGTTGGCAAAAGCATAGGTCAAAAGAGCTTCGGCTTCTTTTAGAGGAATACCCCGGGAGCGTGTATAAAACAATGCGTTTTGATCTAATTGTCCCACAGTACAGCCATGAGAACAGCGAACATCATCTGCAAAAATTTCTAATTGCGGTTTGGCATTCACTAATGCCTCATCACTTAAAATGATATTGTTATTTTGCTGGAATGCATTTGTTTTCTGGGCAATTCGATCAACCAAAATCTTTCCGTTAAATATACCTTGGGAGCTCCCTGTAAAAATACCCTTGTAGTCTTGATGTGATTCGCAATTAGGATGTGCGTGATGAACCAAGGTAGAATGATCTACATGCTGATTTCTTTCCAATACGGTTATTCCTTTTAAAATGGAGTTGATGCCCTGACCAGATTGATAAAAAGTAAGGTTGTTCCGAACAATTTTACCCCCGAGAGACGATGTATGGATGCTTACATTGCTGTCTTTGGCTTGATGGATAAATGTGTTGTCAATCAACGATGCACTATCCAAATCGTCTTGAATTTTATAGTACTCAATATTAGCATTTTGACCTGCGTAGATTTCCGTTACTGAATTCGTCACAACCGGGTGTTCTACTAGTGATTGATGGCGTTCAATAATCTGGACCTCAGCTCCCTGTTCTGCAATAATCAAGTTTCTGGGCTGCAACCACAATGCAGCACAATCACCGGAAGAAAAATGAAGAATTTCAATTGGTGAGAGGGGGTCCTGATTTTTAGGAATATAAATATACGCACCTTCATGAGCATAAGCAGTATTGAGTGCTACCAAAGATTCTTTTGAAGAAGCAATTCTGTCATAATACCGACCAATCGTTTTTTGGTACTTTTTTTGGTTCAAGGCTACAGACAGAAGATTTACATCAAAACCATCATGATGAGTGTTCGATAAAAATGGACTATATACACCATCAATAAAAACGATCTTATAGGTGTCCATTTCGTAGAGAAAGTATTTTTTAACATCGTTGGGATGTATCCCAACTTGACCTCTAGGGAAAATCACATAGTCCTCAGACAATAATGGAGATATGGAAGTATATTTCCAAGCTTCTTGTTTTTTATTGGGAAATCCTTTCTCTTCGAAGGTCTTAAAGGCTTGATGCCGTCGCTCTTCAATAAGTGGATTATCATCAATTGAAACAGCTTCCTGAAGGGCAAAAAAAGAGGAAAGTAATTTTTCTTTGAATTCCAAGCTTTGTATCAATTATTTTTTATCCAATCATAACCCTGATCTTCGAGTTTTCGAGCCAAGGTTATGTCCCCACTTTTGACAATTTTTCCATCCAGTATCACATGAACAAAATCTGGAACTACATACTCCAACAATCGTTCGTAATGGGTAATCAATACTGTTGCACGACTTGAACTTCTCAACTCATTGACTCCTTTAGCAACTACTTTGAGTGCATCTATGTCTAATCCTGAATCAGTCTCATCAAGAATAGCTAGTGTAGGCTCAAGCATCATCATCTGAAAAATTTCGTTTCGTTTTTTTTCTCCTCCTGAAAAGCCATCATTTAAAGATCTAGACAAAAATTTTGAGTCAATTTGAAGTTTTTCAGCAGTTTTTCGAATTTTTTGAAGCAATTCTCTCGCTGGCATATCACCTAGTCCCCTTGCTTTTCTCAACGCATTTACGGAAGTTTTCATGAAATTAGTAACCGTAACCCCGGGAATTTCAACAGGATACTGAAAAGAAAGAAAAAGACCCTGTACAGCACGCTCATCAGGATCCAGGTCATCTATAGGTTCACCCTTGAAATGTATCGAACCCTCTTGGACTTGATAGTCTTCGTTTCCAGCAACAACCCATGCAAGGGTTGATTTCCCAGATCCATTTGGTCCCATGATAGCATGGACCTCTCCCGGATTTACATGGAGATCAATTCCATTTAATATTTTTTTGCCTTCAACACTGACATGTAGGTTATCTATTCGAAGCATTAGTTATAATTTTGATATTATCCAACTGATCCTTCAAGTGAAATCTCAAGCAATTTACGGGCTTCTACTGCAAATTCCATAGGTAGCTTATTTAATACTTCACTGCTAAAACCGTTGACGATAAGTGCAATGGCTTTTTCCGTATCAATACCTCTTTGATTGCAATAGAAAATTTGCTCTTCACCAATTTTACTTGTTGTGGCCTCATGTTCAATCTGGGCAGAACTATTTTTTGATTCGATGTATGGAAAAGTATGAGCACCACAATTATTACCCATCAACAATGAATCACACTGGGAAAAATTACGAGTATTTTTTGCGCGTGGAGAAATCTGGACCAGACCACGGTAGCTATTTTGAGATTTGCCAGCAGATACTCCTTTTGATATAATGGTACTACGAGTATTATTACCCAAATGAATCATTTTGGTACCCGTGTCAGCTTGTTGTTTATTATTGGTTACTGCAATAGAATAAAACTCTCCAATACTATTGTCACCTTTCAAGATGCAAGAAGGATATTTCCAAGTTATAGCTGATCCGGTTTCCACTTGTGTCCAAGAAATCTTAGCTCCTTGGTGACAAAGACCTCTTTTTGTTACAAAATTGAACACTCCACCATTTCCATCCTTATCTCCCGGGAACCAGTTTTGAACTGTTGAGTATTTAATCTCGGCATCCTGAAGTGCTATCAGTTCCACAACAGCTGCGTGGAGCTGGTTTTCATCACGAGCTGGTGCAGTGCATCCCTCAAGATAACTGACATAGCTTCCTTTCTCTGCGATAACAAGGGTTCTCTCAAATTGACCTGTGCCAGCTTGGTTAATTCTAAAATAAGTGCTCAATTCCATCGGACATTTTACCCCAGGGGGTATATAGCAAAACGACCCATCAGTAAACACAGCACTATTTAAAGCCGCATAAAAATTATCTCTCTGGGGAACTACTGTACCAATATATTTTTTAACCAATTCTGGATGGTTTTGAATGGCTTCAGAAATGGAGCAAAAAATAATTCCTTTTTCTTCGAGGGTCTTTTTAAAAGTGGTCGCCACAGAAACAGAATCCATAACAATATCTACAGCAACACCGGTTAGACGTTTCTGTTCTTGTATTGATATACCCAGTTTTTTAAAGGTTTCAAGAAGTTCAGGGTCTACTTCATCAAGAGAATTATACTTAGATTTCTTTTTTGGTGCTGAATAATATGATATATTCTGAAAATCGGGTTTTTTATATCTGATATTCGCCCAATTGGGTTCTTTCATTTTGCACCAATGCTTATAGGCCTGCAAGCGCCAATCCACCATCCATTGAGGTTCTTCTTTTCTGGCAGAGATCTTTCGAATAACCTCTTCAGAAAGTCCTTTGTCGAAAGTTTCAGATTCAATATCGGTATAAAAACCATATTGATATTCTTGAGTTTCTAATTTTTCCTGTAATTCTTTCTCCGTATAGCCCATGAGGTAATTGGTTATTTTTTATGATTAGTTATTCCGGTTGCTTTTGATCTTCAACCGCAACGTATAGCCACGAGCAAAGTTAAAAGAGATTTTGTGATTGTAGTAACAAAAAAGGAGATTACTCAAAGTGAAAAACTCTCGCCACATCCGCAAGTTCTTTGGGCATTTGGATTTTTAAACACAAATCCTTTTCCATTGAGACCGCCAGAATATTCAAGAGTTGTTCCCAAAAGGTAGAGCAGACTCCTTTTATTGACCACAATTTTCACTTGATTGTCTTCAAAGAGTTTGTCTTCCTGATGGATTTGTTTATCGAATTCCAGCATATAGGAAAGACCCGAACATCCTCCACTTTTCACTCCTACCCTCACGAAATCTAATTTAGGGTCAAAACCATCATCCTGCATCAGATTCAGAACTTTATCTCGAGCATCATCACTGACGATAATCATTTAATTACTTTTGGATGGACAAAGTTATCATTTATAATGGTAACAACATATCAACCCTACATCGAATATTTTATAATTTACTAGGCAATTTAAGTCTCTTTAGTTTATTCCCTTACTTAGAAATGTTCTTCAATATACACCGATTCTATTCAATCCATCGGGAGTACGCAGACCTATTTCCTATGATACACATGTACCTAAATTTCTTTTATTCTAGTTTCCAAATCCAGAATTCAATACATAGAAAACTCTCAAATAAATTTGGCTCTAATAACTTTAATGTGGAATCGGTAGAAATGAAGCGAAAAAAGCATTAATTTTGTGGGGTTTCTGATCTATCGCAATTATGAGTATAAACCCAGAAGAATACAACCTTCATCCAAATGTCTATAAAAGACTCGCAGAAGCAAAAAGGAACAGCGATCCCACCAATGATGCACTACTCAAAGATCTAAAAAAAGGTAGCAGACCAGTGTATTTTTGGGATAGAATAATCGATGGATTGAACAGAAAAAAACACATTCGATTGATCATCCAAAGAGTAATACAAAGATCATTTCCGAAAGATTTTGATGATAACATGGAAATGCTGGAAAAGTACTACACAAAAAATGAAATTCTTGAGGTTTGCCTCAATCCTTATGAAAGAATCGATACTTGCCAACTTGAAAGGATAACTTCAAGATATAATACTAAGCCTATCCCATCCGGGACTATCGCATCAAGACGAGGAAAATTTTTAGACATAAACATTTTATTTGATAATGAAAAAGAATGCGCCAGCTGTTAGTGAACATCTATATCAGACTCTTCATGAATTGAAAGATTTAGACATTCTAAAATCCTTTTACCTCATTGGAGGAACTAATTTAGCATTACGCTTTAAACATAGAATATCAGTGGATATTGACTTATCCTCTGAAGAAGAAATATCGAAAGAAGATTTAAAAGAAATTTTTGAGATAGTGAAATCAAAATATCCAGAGAAAGAAGTGACTGCTACTATAAAAGATGAGAAAGAAGTCTATTATATGTCCATAGAGATATTTGACGAAAATGAAAAAGTCAAAGTAGATTTAATTGGTGATGTGCCTCTTTTAAATCCGACGGAAAAAGTCGGTGGAATACCTATGGCTTCTGTTGAAGATATCGCTTTATTGAAATTACTTGCGATAACTGATAGGACAACACAAAAAGACATTTATGATTTGGACGCCATCACTGATAGGATTCCTTTGATAAAGATTTACAATCTCGCTAAAAAGAAAGACAAATTATTAGAACACAGAGGTCCAGGCTTTTTCGAAAGCGGGAAAAGCCGTTCTGTTGTTACCACCCCAGAGGATTTATTGACATTTCTAGATTACGGATTAAATGATGCCTCAAATGATGATCTAGATTATATAGATAACCCAAAGATGTGGGAAGATGCTGTGGAAGGTTGGACTAAAAAAGTCCATGAACTATACAAGCAAATAGGGTTTGACTATAAAACCTATTCCTTCATCAATGACGATGGCGGTCCAAAGAAATAAAACCTGAATTTATTTGCAGTTTCTACAATAAAGTGATTAGAGCCATAAATTTTAAGTGCTTTATCAACACCTCTACTAAATTGTTCCTCGTGATATTTCATTGTATCTATTTGCACATGAACCTTCTCTACAGATAAACCTTTTCATCTTCAAAATCTAATCATCAGCATATGGTTACAGAGAATAATTCTCGTGCAAGCTTGTCAAAATATCTATGAGACCTTTGCATAATTAGGTTTTATGGCTTAACCCAATTTTTGGGTTCTTTTTTTACTTTGTAATTGCTCAATTCGTACTTAAGTCATCTTTTTCTTGATAATGTTTCGCTAAATATATATCCATATCACGCCCTAATAGGCTTATTTTCAGCTTTTTTACACCTTATTTCACCAGCAGACACACCAATCCCGGAGAACGCTTTAAATGGTATGCTATAGTCTTCAGTATATGCTGATGATGAACTTTCTCTAAGCCTTTCAGCCTAGTGATATGACAACCAAACCACCGATGTAAAACCACCAAAAGTCTGTTTCTCGCTCCAGCGTTTCTTACTAATCTCTTTATTCCTCTGTTTCTGCTCCTTTGTCAAGGGTTTATGTCTATATCCTTTTTCCATAATCAATGACTTATACCATAACGAACACTATATTGCTCAATAAGTTTATGTATTTACTCTACTGCTAAACAACTTAGGCACTAAATTTTCTATGAGCAACTTTAATGTATAAATGGTATTACTGCCCATTTCTTCCAGCAATCGATCATTTTTTTTGGACTTATAACCTTTGTCCCCCATCACCTCTGTACGCTCATCTCCAGGAACCTTTTCCATTAGATCCCCCAACCCCTGGCTATCTTGCTCATTGGTAGGAGTGGTATGAACCCCAAGTATCAAGCCATCATCATTGGTTGCTATATGCCTCTTGTAGCCAAAGTAGGTCTTTAAACGCTACCAGGTGACGCACCTGTTTTTAAACCACCGAGCTTCATGATCCGCATGGGGACTTTCTTTTTCTTTCTTCTGGTGATATTTCTCTTCTTCCATTAATTCCGTATCTGAACGGGTATCTTCTTTTCTATCCTCAGCCATGAAATCCTCTATATCCGTATTGCTCATCCCTTTGGAATATAAAGAAATCACTATGTCTTCTAAATCCGGACTTTTATTAACGGACTTTTATTAACCCACTTGGGTAAAATCTCCGGCTCAAAGGTCCCCTTACGATCACGAGGCACTTGGATATCTGAAAGCCCAAACCTAGACTTTAGTTTCTTAGAAGTGTAACCATTGCGACACTCTTCTTGTACGCTAAATGTTCTTCCTACTCGGCCAGAAAAAGCATTTCGACGACTTCTTTGAAAAGACCACTCATCAAACCAGCACCTTCTGAAGTGGTTTTGACATTAGCTAAGATGCTACTATCCTTAGTAATTTTCTAAATTTATCCATCAATGTATTTTTTTCAGTAAATGTGATTGGGTAAACCACATTGAAAAATACAAAAAATCAGGTGAGTCTTAATAGACCTACCTGATTTCTATTTACACAGTTTTTGGGATACTCCCCTCTCATATCGAAATACTTAGTAAAATAAATTATGAACTCCGTTTCTAAAAAACTAAATTTACAGAGTGGAAAAAGAAAATATTAAACTATACAATAAGGATTGTTTGAAGGTATTATCTGAACTAAAAGATAACTCTATTGATTGTATTATAACAGACCCTCCCTACTTCCTTTCAAATGATGGAATTACTTGTAAGAGTGGTAAAATGGTATCTGTTAATAAGGGGAAATGGGATAATAGAAAAGGTTTTGATGAAGTTTATAACTTCAACTTAAGGTGGATTGAAGAAAGTTACAGGATTTTAAAAGATGGTGGAACTTTATGGGTGAGTGGAACATATCATAACATTTATACAATTGGTTCTATTATAGATAGTATTGAGGATTTCAGAATTCTTAATAATATAACTTGGGTAAAAACATTACCTCCACCAAACCTATCTTGTAGGTTTTTCACACACTCCACAGAAACTATTTTATGGGTTAGAAAAGGTAAAAAATCTAAACATTTTTTTGATTATAATTTAATGAAGGAAGTAAATGGAGGAAAACAAATGAAGGATGTTTGGATTATGGGTAGACCAAAGAAAGTTGAAAAAGAGTTCGGTAAACATCCAACACAAAAACCAGAGGAAATTATTGAAAGAATGGTTCTTTCTTCCACTCAAGAGGGAGATGTTGTTTTAGATATGTTTAATGGTAGTGGAACTACAGGTGTTGTTAGTATTAGAAACAAAAGAAAATACATTGGAATTGAATTGGAAAAGGAGTATTTCAACTTAACTAAAAAAAGAATTGAAAGTGAAACCAATAAATTAAAATTGAATGTTTGATTTGTTTGGTGATATTGAAGTGAAACCTGTTCTAAAGTGGGTTGGAGGTAAAAGAGAACTAATTCCAGATATAAGGAAATATTATAAAAATCTCAAATCAAATAAATACATAGAACCCTTTTTTGGTGGAGGCTCTGTATATTTTGATATCCTTAAAACTTTTGGTGTTGAATTAAAAGAAACCTCCATAATCAATGATGTAAATACTGATTTGATTGAGATGTATAAAAACATTAAATCATATCCGGATGAAGTAATCCAATATTGTAAGGAATTAGAGAAAGATTATTACAAATATGATTATTACCATATTAGAGATAGATTTAATGGTTTGGATAGGGATAAGAATAAGGTTGAAAAATATGAGGGTGTTGTTCGTTCTTCATCTTTAATCCTTCTCAACAGAACTTGTTTTAATGGTTTGTATAGGGTTAATAGTAAAGGATTGTTCAATGTTCCCAAAGGAAATTATAAAAACCCAAGAATTGTTGATGAAGAGAATCTTTATAAACTATCATCATTACTACCAAAAACGGAAAACATCAGAAACACTCAATTTGATGATATTAAAGAGGTTGGAAAAGGTGATTTAGTGTATTTTGACCCTCCGTATCAACCTCTCAATGAAACCTCATCATTCACTTCATATAGTGGTTCGTTTGGAAGAGATGAACAAATAAGATTGAGAGATTATTTCAAGAAACTTAATGATGATGGGGTTTATGTAATTTTATCCAACTCATCATCTCCTTGTATTAAAGAAATTTACAATGAATTCAATGTAGTTAAAGTTTATTGTAGTAGAAACATAAATAGTAAATTCAACAAGAGAGGTAAAATACCAGAATTCTTGGTTATTGGAGATCATATAAAAAACCAATGAAACCAATAAACTTTTATAATAAACACCAATTAAACACACCTAAAGATGTATTTGATTATTTAGTAAAAACAATTCTATTAAATAACAGAACTTGGAAATACTTTACCAATTGGGATAAGGTATTTAACAATGTATCTCGGTATAAGATTGAACTAAACATATTGAATTCGTTATGTGGTTCAAAAGATTTTAATAATGAACTAAAATATATACTTGAAAAATATCCCGAAGTAATTAAAGTATTTCCAACCCTATTGGGAGTAAGGGATAAAAAAATTGATGTTTTAGATAGTAGTGTTTTACCTGATTTTAAGTTCAGAGAATTTGATTTTGGTAACCCTAATTTGTTTTCAAACGATTTAGAAAACTATGTATTGTTTTTTGAAAAGAGTGGTTTGAAAAAACTAATTATTGAAGGTGGGTTAACAAACATAAAGGATTACACATATGGTGTTGAGGTTGGTGTAGATACCAATGGAAGAAAGAACAGAGGTGGAACTATTATGGAATGTTTGGTAAATCATTTACTTCAAAGAGTTTATGGGTTAGATAGTTCAACATACATAACACAAGGTTCTCCATCAAGTGTAAAAGAAAAGTGGGGTATAGATTTACCAGTAGATAAATCATCAAGGAGACCAGATTTTGTAGTTTATAAAAACAATAAACTTTATTGGATAGAAACTAATTTTTATTCAGGTGGAGGTTCTAAACTGAAATCTACATGTGGGGAATATAAATCTCTATATGATTTTTGTAATAATAATCGTGTTGAGTTTATTTGGATTACAGATGGTAAAGGTTGGAAAACAACCTTAAAACCACTTGAAAAAACATTTTTACACAATGATTACATCTTTAATTTAAGTATGGTTAAGGATGGTATATTGAATGATTTGTGGGGATAGAGAACTCCTAAGAATCAATAAGATTTAAGATGATGGATTGATATATTATTCAGATAAACTAAGGAAAAACACTCTGTAACCATTCAGATGTTATCCGACAGTGTGCCAAAATCTGTGTAAATAGGTAAAAGTGGGTTAACAGATTTAGCTGCAAAGACAGCAAATTCTGATAATTTTCAGATGTTCTTTTGTTTTGGCAAGATTTTCTTTAGTTCTCTCTCGCTCCCTTTTACATGTACATCAATTTTTTAGTCACCATATAGAAAATTTACAAATTTGTTGAGTATTATAAGTGTAAATATAGTATTAACCCAAAAGATGAAAAGAAATTTCATTTCATCAGATCTGAATTAAAAATATCATCAAACGATTTTAGACAGATTATCTAATGATGAAGAAATTAAAGAGAAGTATAGGATTCCAAAGCTCGTAAGAAGCAGAATAAACCACAGAATGCACACCAAGCTCAGACCACCTGACTGCTTGCCAAAAACTGTGATAATATCAAGTTATCCAACTGAAATGATCATTTCAGCAAGAGACTACGGAATATGAAGATCTTTAATTAGGTCAACAAAAGTAGAGAAAAACTGGGCCGTACTTACATCAGGTGAAGCCATGATCAACTCGCCACCGCGACATTATATACCCTGATTTTTTTGGTTATTTAGAAAGAGGTAAATTGTTTTGATGTTTAGTTATATTATGTTTTTTGTATTTGCAAGATACTTAAGTTTAGAATAAGTTCATAGCTAGATTTTTAGGATAAAGTTTTGATTGTACATCGGAGTTGGCCAAAATGGATGAGTCATAGTGTGCCAAAGAATGTGTACATAGGTAGAAGTGGTTTAGCAGATTTGGTTTCAAAGATGGGGAAAATTTGAATATTCTTTTGTTTTTTTACGTTGGATTTTTCAGTTTCTTCAGTAAAAACAAACAAAGTTTGTTTTTACTGAAGATTTAGTTGTTTAAGAGAGGTAATCATCTTTATTGTTCACCATTACAATGTGCTTATCCATTGTGTTGATTGTGTTTGGTTATAGGGGATCTTATGGTCATTTGTACCCTTATTTTTTAAAAAGAGGGTGAATAGTGTTGTGATTACTTTGGTTTTTAGTTATGGTTGTTTATAGGTTCAGCGAGGAAACTCCCCTTCCCTTTTTTGGTTCGTGGGAGTGTCCCAAAAACTTTGTAAATAGACAGAAGTGGTTTAGCAGATTTGGTTTCAGAGGTAAGAAAAAAATTGAATCCTCTTTTGTTTCTTTTTACGTTGGATTTTTCAGCAATTAATCCTTATATATACGCTTGGGGGGCTTTGCCCCCAGCACTGGGCGAAGCCCAGTGCTTCCCCCAAAGTTTTCTGCCAAACAACCTCCCCAAACTCTGAAATAATTACAAAGCTTATTGCAAAGCTGATCAAATCTATTAGCATTTAGATTACTTTTGATTGGTATGGGCTCTGCAGAAGTGCAACTCCTACCCAGGTGTCCGATTACTGACGACGAAACAAGACCTTCTTTTAAGCCAGTTTTTTATTTTTCCTGGTAGCAAGAGAGTCATGAGGGCTTCTACCTAGGATGGGATCTTCTGCTTGATTTCTTTTTGAATGTACTATGGAGAGAGTTAAGAAAAAACGACAGTAAATTTTACGCACTTTCTCCCTCTATGGTTAGTTGCTATACCTTATTGGCCTCCAAAACAGAAGTAAAGTTGTGGGTAAAGTAACAGTTGAAACAGTAATTTTTCGAGACTTTTAAGGGTTTTGGTCTCATTTTGCCCTGAAAGTCAGGCATAAAGATTACATTAGGCTATATGTAGGACACAAATGCTATGGAGACTTTTTTCATATGGAATGATCATCGGTAAAACGGCTTTGAAGTTGTCTAAGGGGGAACCCCCATCAGTGCTTTAAACTTTTGGTTAGGTGTGAGGTACTGGAATTTC
>MPMN01000073.1 GCA_002238525.1 Flavobacteriaceae bacterium bin25 | reverse complement strand
GGTAATTGTTCATTAGAGGCTTTGTTTACTGAGGTAGAATCATCTGGAGGTGATCCGGCAGAGAATCAACCTACCGATACGCAGCCTACTACTGGTACGCAGCCTACTGGTACACAACCTACTAATACCCAGCCCACTACTACAACTCCAACCAATCAACCGACAACGAATCAACCTACCACTACTACTACGAATCAACCAACTACTACGCAACCTACCAATACCCAAACTCCCCCGCCTACGATTGAATGTGATGATACTAGGACAGATCTCATATACGAAGAAGATGGAATCATCAAAGCAAGTTGTGCTGCTTGGTCAAAAATTGGTCAGCGTGTTACCTATGCTGGTAATCAGTATCTTATTGCCGATACTCGAATACTAAGAAGTGAAGCAAGGGGTGGTGAGAACCTTCAATACGTAGTTACCACATTTGTTACGAGTATGACTCAATTGTTTAGGGTTCCCCATCCCGATCATAATATGATAGTCCCAACAACGTATAATCACGGAGATATCAGGAAATGGGATGTGAGTAATGTGAAAAATATGAGGAATATGTTTGCAGGTGTTCAGGGTTTCCCTTATGATCTCGGTGTTTGGGATGTCAGTAATGTGAGGGATATGAACGGTATGTTTCAGGGAAGTGACTACAATCAACCTCTTGGTTGGTTCGATGAGGTCAGTAATGTGAAGGATATGAGTTTTATGTTTAAAGATGCAAGTGAATTTAATCAAGATATCGGCGATTGGAATGTGAGTAATGTAACCTTTATGCAACATATGTTTGATGGTGCGACTAAATTCAATGGAAGCATCAATGGTTGGGGTGAAAACGTCAGGAAGGTGGATAATATGATCTATATGTTCCGCAACGCACGTGCCTTTAACCGACCTATCCATAGCTGGAATGTGGATAATGTAGGTCTTATGACTGGAATGTTTTCTGGTGCAAGGGAATTCAATCAAGAGATCGGGGCATGGGATGTGCGTAGTGTAAGGGATATGAGAGAGATGTTTAAAGATGCTGAGAAGTTCAATGGAAACATCAATTCTTGGAATGTCAGTAATGTGACCACGATGAAGGACATGTTTCGAAATGCTAAAAAATTCAATCGGTATATTGGTGATTGGAAGGTTGGTAATGTGATGGATATGTCTGGTATGTTTAGAGATGCTGAGATATTCGCTGGAGACATCAGTCCTTGGGATGTCAGTAATGTGACCAATATGAAGGAAATGTTTCGGGAAGCTGGAAAATTCAATCATGCCATTGGTTCTTGGAACGTTGGTAATGTGAGGGATATGTCTGGTATGTTTCAGGGCACCAAGACCAATCACCATCAGTTCAATAGAGACATCGGCAATTGGGATGTCCGTGAAGTGAGGAATATGAGTGGGATGTTCAGTAACGCGAGAACATTTAATGGAAACATAGAATTGTGGGCCGAAAAGGTCGGTAATGTACAGAATATGAGTGGGATGTTCTTTGAAGCACAAGAATTTATTCGGAACATCAGTTCATGGGATGTTAGTAATGTGCAAAATATGAGTAATATGTTTGATGCAGCTATCAAATTCAATATAAACGTCGGTTCTTGGAATGTTAGTAGTGTGAGAGATATGAGCAATATGTTCCTAAAAGCAAGAAAATTCAATAATGGTGATGAACCAGGCATTGGCAACTGGAATGTCAGCAATGTGACCAATATGAGTGGAATGTTTAATGAAGCTGAAGTGTTCAATCAAGACATCGGAGGATGGGATGTTAGCAATGTGACTGATATGAGTAGAATGTTCAGACAAGCACGCGCCTTCAATAAGAATATCGGTTCTTGGGATGTTAGTAATGCGCAAGATATGAGTAATATGTTTGAATTTGCTCGCGCCTTCAATAAGAATATCGGTTCTTGGGATGTTAGCAATGTGACCGATATGAGTGGGATGTTTCTAAGTGCTACTTTCTTCAATCAAGATATTAGCTCTTGGGATGTCAGTAATGTGGAGGATATGAGTGAAATGCTTACCAATACTCGCATTTTCAATCAAGACATCAGCGATTGGGATGTCAGTAATGTGAAGTATATGAGTAGAATGTTTAATAATGCTGACGGTTTCAATCAAGACATCAGCGACTGGGATGTCAGTAATGTGGAGAATATGAGTAGAATGTTTCAGGATATTGAAATATACAATCAAGACATCAGCGACTGGGATGTCAGTAATGTGAAAGATATGAGTGCAATGTTTAATCAAACTGATAAGTTCAATCAAGACCTCAGCAATTGGAATGTCAGTGGTGTGACAAGTATGCAGCAAATGTTTTCTTTTGCATTAGTTTTTAATCAAGACCTCAGCGATTGGGATGTCAGTGGTGTGACAAGTATGCGGCAAATGTTTTTCGGTGCAGCGGCTTATGATCAAGACCTCAGCGATTGGGATGTCAATGGTGTGGAGGATTGTGCTGAATTTTCAAGGCTTAGCCCTATCGAAACACAAAGTGCTAAAAAACCTAGTTTCACGTGTACTGAATAATGTTTTTAGGACAATCGCTCATTTATTCGTATGCTCAGTTGAACAATCCAATTTCAAAATCTATTGCATCATTGGTTTGCAGAGACCTTAAATTAAAGAGAAAGGAAGATTGCTATACGCAAGTTTGTCAAAATCGAGATTCAATTATTGATAATCAACTACTTATAAATATATCCACTACAACAAAGCCCTCTTAGTTGAACTGTTTTGATCGGTTCACCAGGGAAAATTATTTGGTCAAGATATCCTGTCTACAAAAAGAGAAGGCAGCCTTATTTTGTTTTGATTTTGGGGATATTGAGTTTTGTTTGTATAGGCATAAAGTAAAATTTTGCCGAGGTTATGATAATAAAAGTCCTAAACCTACATAATATACATCCACACAATGGAGATTTCAAAACAAATAGGCCATTTAAATCTCTTCATGAATATAAATGTGACAATAGAAAGAATTGTTAGTTGTAAATTAATTCAATAAAATGACTAAAAAAAATTTTTACGAAAGAAAAAATGCCCTTTTGACAAACTTGTGTATTGTAACTAATGTAGGTTAACTCTTACTGCCTTTTTTCATTGGGAATAGTCATCCCTCGTTTTATTAAAGTTGAACTTGTTAGCAAAGGTTATAGGAAGTTTATCATAGTGTTTTTTAGGCACACTGTCTATAAACCTCCCAAAAGTGCACTTCGCTGAGAGGTCCGGGAGGTATTGATGACGCAGAGGTAAACATTTTCAAATAATTACTGCTTTTCTTGCCATTTTTCAAACTTCACAAATGTTTTACTAGTTTATGATAAGGAATCAAAAAATGCAGTTCGATTCCATTTTTTATGAAGTATTCATCAGATGTTGAACAAGAATCAGGTCCTACGATAGAAAAAATATGGTTTAGATGTAAACGATGTTGCTGGAAAACGGCTATTGCATTTTCCAGAGATTTTGGAGGTGGTACCTTTAGGGCAAACAGCAAAACTTTTTGGTCGGGGTTTAATTCTCCCTCAATTTGATTCTTTAGCCCATGCTTTTTGGCAGAACCTCTCATATAAATGAATCGATAGTTCAAAATTTCTGCTACCCTGACACCCAAAGACATTCCCTGAGTTGCAATACCTGCTATTGTAATTTTCTCACTAGAGATTTGTTTCATCTCCTGAGCAATTTGGTGGCATAATAAACTACAAAATTCAGGTTGAAGAGTTATGGAATCTTGGTCAATAATGATGTTTTTTTCATCATTATTGCTTGATTTTGACTTCTGGCTAACCAATCTAGAGCAAGAAGCGAAATTTCTGAGTAAATCGTTCTTCATCTGAGATTCAAGCTAGTTGACTTTTATAGATTTTTCAAATGGAATCCTAGCGATAATACTTCTTCCAAGAGTTAGTTCGTCGGTGTATTCCAAATCATCGCCGAGAGGAATTCCACGTGCTAAAGTGGAAATTTCTATATTGTGATTTAATAATTTCTTATAAATGTAGTAAGCAGTTGAATCTGCCTCCACCGTTGTACTCATAGCAAAGATTAATTCTTTTACATTGCTATCAGACACTCTTGAGATCAGCTGGGCAATGGTTAAATCGTTTATTACTATTCCCAGAACCGGGGAAATAACCCCCCCAAGAACATGATATAATCCTCTGAATTGAGCCGTATTTTCAATTGCCATCACATCCTCAATGCTCTCAACCACACAAATAACAGTTGAGTCTCTTTTGGTGCTTGAGCACAAATTACAAACTGCATGGTCTGAAATATTGAAACATACCTGACAATACATAACCTTTTCCCTTAAATCAGATAAAGATTGGCTTAACAACTGTGTTTGGACTTGAGGTTGTCTTAAAAGATACAGTACGACTCTAAGAGCCGATCGCTTCCCAATTCCAGGTAATTTGGAGATTTCATTTACTGCATCATCAATCAGCCTATTATTGAAATTCACGCAGTAAAAGTAATTAAAAGACTCGGGGCTGAATCCCCCATAACAACCTTAATTCCTGGATTGGAGTATCCCGAAAACTGTGTAAATAGAAATCAGGTGGATCTCTATGCATCAACTGTATTGAAAGCTGCAAAGCTTAACCGTTTCATCAAATTTTTATACACACCTTATTATTGGTAAATTTTCAAGCAGGTCGTTTAATTATAGATATGAACATTTCTCTATCAAGGTCATTAATCAATTCTAAATCAGGTGAGCTCCTAATTGCTCTGGGTATTCCACTGCCCACGCCAACAAAAGGAAGAATATATCTAGCATTTGTAAACAATATCGGATTTCTTGGGATAGATATGCCAAATTTAATATTGTCAATCGTCAACGTATCGGGCAATTTGCCTGGACTAATTATTTCTATTCTACTGTCAAAGATGAAAACCTTTATACTTGATGAAATAAAGTAATTTCTATGAATTAACGCATTTACAAGCAGTTCTTCAATTGTTTCCATTGAGACCTCCAACTGACCATGAGTATTAAAACCATTTACTTTTTGTATTTTCTTTAAATTTCGAGTAATAAATGAAAGAGTCTGTTCGTATAGCTGTTTTAGGTTACCCACATATGGGTCTTCTTTATCCCGGAACTTGTTTGAGGTAATACTGTTTCCAACAAAAGACACACACTGAACTGTAAATAACTGTTTAAATCTCTGGGGATTTTCACCAAACAAAAGCAGACCTGCTAGACTAAGTTTGCCTTCTTTTATCATTCCTAAATTTGAAAGAAGAGCCGAAGTAGGAAGACCTATTTCTTCGACAGTCTTCTTTGTCTTTTCTAATATGAACTCACTAAAAATTTTTTGATCTATGTCATTGATGGTTGTTCCATTTACAATTGTTTGGTCTGCAAAAAGATTTCCGCTACTCTGGAGTAATCGCGCTAATTCTTCTTTATCAAGTAACTTTCTTTTATCAGAACCATTTTTAACCCATATTATCCCTCTGATGTCCGTATGAGGTTTACTATTTCCCTCTGGAATATGTGCTACAATGACATTTTGATCTTTTATACTTATTGTCTCAGTATTGATACAAATCGGTGCTCTTACATTGTTTGATGCTGCATTCGCCAATAGTTCATTTGAAGATTGTAGTTCTTCAAAGGAAAGTCCATTGATATCACCTGTTTTGGCATCAATCCCAACGATTATCATACCACCATTCGTATTTGCAAAAGCAACCATCTCTGCTCCAATGGAATTAGCGTTGGTTACACGAACTTTAAATTGTACCGTACTTGACTCGCCCTTTTGGATTAAATCCAATAACTCTAATGTGTCCATAATTCATAAATCTTTTTTCTCTGTTCAAAAGCTTCTTTGCCACCTTCCATAATGTCAACTATTTCATTTTTAATAGTTTCATTATCAATACTTCCTAGTTTCGTTATGATGGTATTTGATTCATATTTACACGTAACAACTTGTTCGCGATCACCTAATACGGGAATGTTTGGGTTGTGAGTTGCAAAAATAAATTGAGAAGAGTTTTTCAATTCCTTCAGCACTTTAATAACATCGTTATATATAGTTTGATTGTCCAAATCATCTTCGGGTTGGTCAATGATAATTAAATCACTTTCCTTTAGAGTCAATAAAAATATTATTAAAGCTGAAGCTCTTTGACCTAAAGAGTGCTCATTCAATGGTCTCTCACTATAAATAATACTGTACTTATCAGGTACCCTGTAAGTCAAAAATGCGTCAATATAACGATTGAAATAATCTCTAAATGTATTTAACTGAACATCAGAAAGTATATCTGAAATTTTATTTTGTGGTAAGTTTAAATCATCATAAACTGCAATCAAATCATTATAATTATCTATGATTGCCTGAATGCTTCTATCTCTTAACTTGCTTCCCCTCAGGATTTCTTTTAAATAAGATTTGAATTCTTCTTTGTTTCCTTTTAAATCAACCAATATATCAATTGATTTTTGGCCTTTATTCACTTTTTTTACTTCTTCCTGCACAATTTCAAACTCATCGTGCCACAAATTTTGCAATGAAATCAAGCTCTGTTTTAGTTCATACTCTATCTCTTTTTTCTTATTTGAGAGTTTGTTCAACTCAGATAGTTGATCTTTTGTAAGGTTTAGTTCTTTTGTATACCTAACATAATCATCTGCTTGAGTATTGGGCAGTTTAATCTCTCGCTTAATTTTCGAGAATTCTTCTTTTAATGCTTCATATTTCAAATTGAACTCCTCTTTCTTAGTTTGAAGCAACGAATTCTCGACAACTAATTTTGATAAAAGGGATTTGATTTCATTGAAGAGGGTTTCAAGAGATATAAAATGTTGTTTTATGTTATCAATTTCAATCTTATTTTCTTTTGAAGAATAAGATTTAAACACATGAAAACCATCTTCAAATGCACTAATATATTCGTATAGAGCGTTGATAACTTCTTGCTCAAACTTTTCAAGTCTTATTATGAAATTCCTATCCTTGTCAAAAGAAATTTGCTTTTCGAGTTTTTTATCCATTTCATTATCCCTATAGACTTTTATTTTGTATTCTAATTCGGCATGCTTGGCTTTTATATCTGGTTCTCTGGAAACTATAGAATCAATCTTCTTGAGTTCACTTATAAGTCTTAGTACATCTTGTTTTTTATCTTCTATTTCTATTTTTTATTTGATAAACGATCGCCAATTAATTTATTGATTATGTATTCAGTCGAAAGAGTATTGCCTATTTGGGAAAGATCTTTCTGCCCAAAATATATAAGCTTTTTAACAATGGCATTTGGCTTTAAGTCTAATTGGAGTTCTCCTTTTTTATAGATATTGGTTCTTTCACCTAGAATTTTTTCAGCGATATACTCATTCCCATGATTATCAACTAATACCGAAGTTATTTTCCCTCCACTTCCCAACAAGTTACCTACCAAATCGGTTTTATATTTAAAGTCTACATTTTGACTTTCGTTCAAATCAATGTCTAAAGCATACCTAATAGTTTCTAATATTGAAGATTTACCACTACCTCTTATACCTATCAAATTATTCATAGAACGACTTAGGTGAAGTGTCGAGCCGTCTAACTTTCCACCCTTAAAACTGATGGATTTTACATAACCATTAGTTGGTTTACTAGTTTTTTTCCTTAATCTGTGTTGTTTATCTAACAAAGCATATTTAACAGATTTAAAATTAAAATCCCCTATTTTTAAGTATGTTTTTTGGATTGTTCCATTAACCAAATTCCCCGTTCCTATTTCTTCAATACTTTTACAATCAGAACCTTCGACAAAAGCTGGTAATTTTGATTCTAACCAAATATTCAAATTATTAACTATATCTCTTGACCTAATTTTTTGAAATGCAAGTATTGAATTTCGAAAAATAGGATTCTTCCCAAATTCCATAATTCTTCCTCCTTCAAATTCCTTGCAAAACCCGCTTCTTTGCTCAACATGAGCCATGACTATAAAATAATCCTTCTGGAAAGCATTAAGTTTTTTAATGGTCTCAATTAAATTGTCATTTGAACGTCCATTTTCGTTTTCAAAGTTGTGCTTTCCAACAAAAGTTTGAGTAATGAACTGATTTATATAATCATGATTGTATGAAAGCCATTCTAAAGGATTAAAAATTACCAAGCAATGAATTCCATTTGCCCCATCATTTACAGAGAGTTCAATTCCAGGCAATATGTATATTTCCTGTCTCAGAGCCTCTTTCGAAATCGCCTTGTATTCTTCCCAATCAAACTTGTTATGGTTTGTTATTGCAGCAACACCTATATTTTCTTTGCTTAACTTTTTCACATAATCAGAAACAAAACAATTATCATTCCCATCATATTTAAATTCTCTATCTGCTCTTGTATGTAAATGAAAATCAGCCCTTAACCAAGTGCTTCCATTTTCGAAAATTTTAAATGTTTTATCCATTTTTCTAACCTTCTTTAGTTGAAACCAATAATTCTCTTATGTCAACATCCAAAACTTGGGAAATCTCGGTCAATACCTGAATGCTAGGTTGTGTATTATTATTACAATAGTTGGTAACCACGACATAACTTTTGCCAATTTTTTCAGATAGCCAAGTTTGAGTTCTTCCCTGCTCTTTTAAAACCTTCTTAATTCTATTCATTGATTATATACTTACAATTTGATTATGATAATCGAAGATATATTAAATTAACGCAAAATAGTATAATTATATATCAAATATTGATATATAATATATTGGACAATGATAATAAAACTCATTTGTTTTCGAATAAATACACTTGAAAATTAGATTCCAATAGAGCCCAACCCCTATTACCGGATCTTAACATTGATCTTAGCATAGTTGTTTTCTATAGATTCAATCACAATTTTTATAACCGGAGTCCATTTATTATGACTTCTACTTTTGTGATTTAACTGATGGTATTATCTCTTGACCGTAATCAAACGAATCTGATAACCTAAAGATATGGTCTTATCTTGAACTAAGTGAAATAATCATTCTAATTTTTAGTGAAGAACCATTTGGATTTATACTTTTACTACTTAAAATTAAAATAGTGGTCACTCCAATTCTTATTTTCTCAATCATCGTAGGGTATTTTCTTTTACTTATCTGTATTTCTTGGTTAACCAGCAAGCAAGATTCTAACGAAGTATTTTTTACTGCTAGTAGAGGATCTAGCTGGCCTATTGTTGCTTTTGGAATGATTGGAGCATCTCTTTCAGGAGTCACTTTTATTTCAGTTCCTGGATGGGTAGGTGATTCTCAGCTCACTTATTTTCAGGTAGTACTAGGATATTTAGTTGGTTATATGGTGGTTGCATATGTATTGATGCCAGTTTACTACAAAAACAAAACCACCTCGATATATGAGTATTTAGAGCACCGATTTGGAAGAAGCTCTCACCTCACTGGTGCTTTTTTCTTTTTTGTCTCTCGAGTTTTGGGGGCAGCTTTTCGACTTTTCTTGGTAGCTATAGTACTACAGGAATATGTTTTCAACGCTTGGAACATCCCTTTTGAGGTCACTGTGATTATATCTATACTACTTATATGGATCTACACCAATCGAGGAGGGATCAAAACTATTGTTTATACAGATACCCTACAAACTGGAATGATGTTGTTGTCGGTCGGATTTACAGTGTATTTTATTTTAGACTACTTGGGATGGTCCTTTGGAGATTTTTTAGTTTCCCAAGAATTTCAGAATTACAATCAAATTTTTGTTACAGACAGCCTTTTGTCCCGAAATCATTTTATTAAATCATTTATCGGTGGAGCCTTTATTACTATCTGTATGACTGGTCTTGACCAAGACATGATGCAAAAAAATCTCACTTGTAAAACCCTTTCAGATGCTCAGAAGAACATGACTGTTTTCAGCATAATCTTGATCTTAGTTACAGCCCTTTTTATGCTTTTGGGTGCTCTTCTTTATATTTTCGCTGCCAAAACCTCCACTCCAGTTCCACTCTTAGATGGTACTCCCAATTCAGATCTTCTTTTCCCAGAAATTGCTTTAAATGGATCGCTTCAAATTATCGTTGGAGTAACTTTTATTCTAGGTTTGATTGCTGCGGCCTATTCAAGTGCAGACAGTGCCCTAACATCACTAACCACATCATTCTGCGTAGACTTCCTTCATTTTAACAAAAAACCAAAAGTCCGTCAAAAGAAAATTCGTAAAACAGTCCATATTTTTATGAGCGTTATGATTATAATCGTTGTGATTATCTTCCGTTATGTTCTTGATAGAAATGTAATAGATGGGTTGTTGACAGTGGCCGGCTATACCTATGGTCCTCTATTGGGATTATTCGCTTTTGGAATTTTCACTAAATTTAAAATCCACAATAGATTGGTACTATTGGTTGTTGCTTCCTCAGTGGCGATCACCATTGTTCTGGGACTAATACCACCCAGTATGCTTGGTGGCTATATTATCGGATATGAATTATTACCCCTAAATGGTATATTTACTTTTATAGGTCTATGGCTCATTAGAACTAAACCTCCAAGAATAAATCATATTAACCACTGAAAATTATCTTTTACGTTACAGCAAATTACATACATTTTTGTGCATTATAAAACGCTGCTATAATCATAATCAAGTTTGTAATAATCAGTATTCAAGTATTTATACATTTACGGATATCCAACACAATAAACGTGCTTTTTATTCGGTTCATTGTATGACAAATTTCGCCTATTTAGTCCGCCTATTTTACATACGGCCTATTAAATAAAGAGGCTCTAATCACTTTGTTGTGGAATGGGCGGAATTGAAGCAAAAATAGACGGGGTTCTCGCTTCATAATTCCACACCTAAATTCATTTGATAGATTCTGTTCATGTATCCATCTTGGATTTTTATTGCTACTGTTCTTTTGCTTGGGCATGAGCTTCCTTAGTTCATGCTCGCTCTATTGTACTTGTATGTCAATTTTTTTAGGCATATAGAAAATTTAATCAATTAATTTGTGTCCTATGAATATAGTATAAATCAAATGGTTGATCAGATGGATTCTGAACTCATAAAATGCATTACAGAAT
>MPMN01000072.1 GCA_002238525.1 Flavobacteriaceae bacterium bin25 | reverse complement strand
GCCTGCCCATCAATCTTTGGTATAACTTCACATAGTTTACCTAATCGCTTCATTGACATAACAACAAGAAAAACATAGATTTGATAGGACAAATATATACAAAATTCACAGGATAATTCTCTAGCTAGCTAATTCGGATAAAATAACTCTGTTCATCTATAGGTCAATGTCTAATACCACAACGATACCTTAAGGCAAGTTTGTCATACATGTATAGACACCTTTGCACTAAATTTTTAGTAATAGCATTAGAATATGTGAATTAATTGAGTTTAGAAAATATTTGACATTGACTTAAAATACTTGTATAATTCAACTCATCGTTGTATCCTGGATCTCGCTATGCGTTTCAAATCTTATCATTCCAAACAAATGAGTTTTTTCGAACCACACCAAACTTGGAGTGCCTCTTCATCAAGCCAATTTTTCAAACAAATCAACACTATCATTGACTGGAAACCAATCGAAGAGTATCTAGTCAACCATTATAAGCCCGGTAAAAAGCAAAGACATCAAAAAGCATATCATCCGATGATCCTATTTAAAATGCAGCTGATTTCGGTATGGTATGGTCTTCCAGATGTTAAAACAGAAGACTTGACTAAGGATTACATCAGTTTTTGTCGTTTTTGTGGCTTAGAATTAATGGACAGTGTTCCTGACCATAGCACCTTATCCCGATTTCGTTCAGAATTGACTAGAAAGAAGTTGTATCAGCCCATCATGTTGATGATCAACAAACAATGACCCGAAAAGGGGTTGATGGTCAAAGGCACAGCAATCGTTGATGCATCGTTTACCTCAAGTCCTTTTTCGGGGAGAAATCCGAAGGGGAAGTTGGATCATCAAATGGCTGAGGATAAAAAAGAAGAGACCCGTTTAGATACGGAAGTAATGGAAGAAGAGAAATATCACCAGAAGAAAGAAGAAGAAGAAAGTCCCAATGCGAATCATGAAGCTCGGTGGTTTAAAAACAGGTACGTCACCTGGTAGCGTTTAAAGACCTACTTTGGCTACACCAGAGCGACTAACGATGATGGCTTGATACTTGGGGTTCATACCACTCCTGCCAATGAGCATGATAGTCAGGGGTTGGGGGATCTAATGGAAAAGGTTCCTGTAGATGAGCGTAAAGAGGTGATGGGGGTCAAAGGGTATAATACCATTTACACATTAAAGTTGCTCATAGAAAATTTAATGCCTAAGTTGTTTAGCCGTAGAATAAATACATAAACTTATTGAGCAATATAATGTTCGTTATGGTAT
Organism: Flavobacteriaceae bacterium bin25; assembly: GCA_002238525.1. Taxonomy (GTDB): domain Bacteria; phylum Bacteroidota; class Bacteroidia; order Flavobacteriales; family Flavobacteriaceae; genus Bin25. Next base: position 10,573 of record MPMN01000072.1, on the reverse strand, counting down.
AAGTCCAAGAAAAATGATCAATTGCTGGAAGAAATGGGCAGTAAGTCATTGATTATGGAAAAAGGATATAGACACAAGCCCTTGACAAAGGAACAGAAAAAGAGGAATAAAGAGATTAGTAAGAAACGCTGGAGAGTGGAACAGACTTTTGGTGGTTTACATCGGTGGTTTGGTTGTCATATCACTAGGCTGAAAGGCTTAGAGAAAGTTCAGCAGCAGCATATAATTTAAAGCGTTCTCCGGGATTGGTGTGTCTGATGGTGAAATAAGGTGTAAAAAAAGATGAAAATAAGCCTGTTAGAGCGTGATAAGGAGAAAATATATATACTAAATAAACCTCCACAAGGATATGATTATGTAAATAAAGGGGATTAATTATCATAAAATATTCAATGAAATGACGAAAAAAATTTTTTCAGGGGGGTATTGCTTTTTGACAAACCTGCGTTTTGATTTTATTCTCTTTTGATTTTCCAATAAAAATATATGGATACCAAATACAATCTTGAATTATCTACCTCTTGATAATTTAGCAAAAAATTCAATAAAGTTTAGATTCCTAGAATCCACCCACCAATAGCACGGATAAGAGTCCACCCGATCCTTGAGCCAAATCGTTATAAGTGAATGTAATGCTCAATAAAAAGTATTGATTTTAGAAATCTTTTGGTTAGTCTTTAAAGATATTGGTCAAAGGCTCTAGTTGGTTAAATAAGTCGCTTACGAAATAAGCGTCTATATCATCATTTTCCAAAGCAGACCATGCTTCAGAAATATATTGAAAAGCTGGAGGATTTGAAAAAATCGATTCAATGATGTATTTTATTTTATTTTCTATGAAAACATCTTCTTCAAGTAAATCAACCATATACTCATCCCGAATAATATCTTCATACTCTTCTCTACCCAATTCATCCATGGTTATGACTTTCAAATAATTGTAGGGAATTTCAGTCAAAATATCGAATCCCGAAAAATTAATGTTACCCTGCCTTGCTGTGAGATGAGTAAATTCAAAATCATAACGATCTCTAACTTGTGAACTAGTGAGATACTCAAGTTCTTCCTCAAGCTCATAATTTAATTCCCACCATTTTACATTGGGCTTAGAAAAGTATCCTGAAAATCGACCACTCAAGATACCAACCTCTGATTCTGTCAATTTTGAAATGACAAATGCTTTAAATGCCCCACCTTGAATCGGACCTTTCAAGGGTGTTATTCTAAAACCTATATCCACACTTTCTACCCCTCCAATGTAAGAATAGTAATTTGTTCTCACGGATGCAAATTCAATATCAAAAAAACTACTTGGATCATAATCCTTATAATGCAATCTATGTACAAGAAATGTTGAGTCTATTTCTTTCTGGTATAAAGAAATTATTGAATCTAAATATACTCCATACTCGAAAGTAGCTTCAATCTCTTTGGTGGTAACCCACTCATAATCAGTAACAAAACTTAACAACTGGTGGACATCCTCATAGGTTAGTTTGTCAAACTGAGCTTGTTTTACCCTATTATCTTTGATAACCACTCTCTGATTGTACTCTATCAAATTGATAGTATGAGTCCATAAGGAGTCCTTTTTGACCAATCGATTGATTGTTTTGAAACTCAGTGTCTTGGAAACTTTTGTTCCATTTGAACATGAAACAATACTAAATAAAAGGAAAAAAGGAAAAACAAATTTGCTCAAATTCGTCGTTCGATTACTGAAATTACACACAACAAACAAAAAGTGGGGTTAAAACCCCACTTTTAATATATCCTACACTAATCTAATCCCTGACCTATCAAATGCGGTGCGCCTGCTTCTTTCAACGCTTTTTCTAAAGCCGGCAAATCTTCTTTCACAAACTTTTCAAAAGACGGGATAACCTTTTGATATAAACTTTCCGCAATAGAAAGACTCTGCTCATGTAACTCTGTTGGTCCATGAGTCACTCGGATACCTCGATAAGCAACAGAAAGATGATTAGAAATAGTCGCAGGTCTTTTCTCACCAATTTCAAGTTTGGTTGGACTACCATCAAATTGCCGTCTGAAATCAACCGCACTTTTTTCCAAATTTACAAGTGTTTTATGAAACTCAGAATCCGGTTTTGAGTTTATTCGACCTATAGCTACTCTCAGTTGTTTTAAACGTTCCTCAGCAATGTCAAGGGCATCTTCGACAGATTCCGTTTTGTGAACCAAATCTGTTAAGCGAATCCTATAACTTTCATAATCTTCGAAACTAATACCCTCCAAAATTCCTGGGTAGATTCTCTCAACCTCAAACTCAATGGGCCCATCAAGAAGAGTCACCTTATCCTTATGAGATAAATACAAAGATCCCTTGTATTTTCCAGGTCTTACTAGAGGACCAGCAGAAAAGAATCCCCCCTCACTACTTCCTTCCTTAGAGATAGGAAATACACTACTGTGACGCAAATCCCAAGCGATTCGACTAGAACCTTTTGATGGCTTCTTTGTTATGTTTCGAATGACACTACCATTCAAATCTTCTATTGAGAGAATTACCTGAGGAGACTTTTCTGCCTTTTCATCATCTATAGCCTCCCAACCAAGAAATGGTACATTTTTGTTTTCCTTATTTAAATCCTTTTCCTTTTTTGTTCTCTCTTCTTTTGCTGTTGAATAGCTGTCTGAAAGATGATAGGTGAATACCGCTCCGTACTCAGGATTTTTGTCCCAATGATAATCACCACCAGTATTTCCAGATATGCTAACGGGTAAAAACCATTTAGCCGGTCTAGGTTTAAACAGTTTTCCCTTAGCAGATAAGTTTTCTTTAGTAAACCCTCTAAGCGCACCATAATCATCCAGGACAAAAAAGTTTCTGCCGAATGAAGCTGCAACAAGATCACTTTCTCTTTTTTGTATTACCAAATCTCTAAATGATATTGTTGGTGTTCCAGGTAGTTTTTGCCAATTATCACCACCATTTAATGAGGTATAGACACCGAATTCGGTTGCTAAAAACAGTAGATTAGAATCTACATGATCCTGAACAACTCTCCATAAAAGGGTTCTTTTAGGTAAGTCATTGCTGATAGATGTCCATGAGATTCCACGATCGGTACTCTTGTATATATATGGATCTAAATCCCCTTCCTTATGATTGTCTAATACTACATACACAACATTAGAATCAAATAAATCAGCTTTGATGTCATTTACAAAAGTTCTTTCGGGGAGACCTAATCTGGAAATGTTAATTCTTCGCCAGTTTTCACCACCATCCTCGGTAACCTGAATAATTCCATCATCCGTTCCGATATATATTAAACCTTCATCAATTGGAGATTCTGAAATTGAGGTTATAGTATTGTAGGTAGACATCGCATATACATCCCAAGCATTGTCAATACTTTGTTGCCGACCTAAAATAGGCAGAGTAACTCGCTCATCGTTGCGGGTGAGATCCCCTGAAATTGGCTCCCAACTGTCCCCTCTATTTTCTGATTTCCATAATCTGTAAGAACCAAAGTAAAGTCTTGATGGTTTATGCGGACTAATCAATATGGGTGTATCCCAATTAAATCGCTCATGAGGTTCTCCCTCTCTGGCTTGGGGCTGTACAAAAACCTGTTCCCTTGTGGTTAAATCAATCCTATATAATCCTCCTTGCTGAGTTTCAGCATAGACTAGATCATTGTAAACTGGGTCGGTTGCCGGCTGGTGGCCATCAGCAAATAAGGTTTTGAACCAATGCTTGTTGGCTATTCCTTGAGGCTCGTTTGTTGCAACAGGCCCGCCAACAGATCCATTATCTTGAGTTCCTCCAAAAATGTAATAAAAAGGTTTTTGGTCATTGACAGCTACTTTATAGTATTGGGTTAAAGGAAGATTTTTAAAATACTTCCAATTTTTTGCTCCATCAAATGTTTCGTAAATTCCTGCATCAGTCCCTACAAGGATGTAGTCAGGTTCATTTTTCTTGAAAGCAATAGCATGAAAATCACTATGGACATTTTCAGTGGGTAATCTGGTAAAGGTCTTTCCTCCGTCTTCGGATGTTTGAATCCGGACATCCATTAAATAGAGTCTGTCAAATTCATGAGGAGAGGTGTATAGTTCTTGATAATAATGTGGTCCGGTACCTCCGGCAACAGCATCAGACTTTTTTTCCCATGTGCTACCTTGGTTTTCTGAACGAAATACTCCACCTTTTCGTTTATCTAACTCAATTGCTGCATAGACAACATCGGGATTCTGATATGAAATGGCTATTCCAATTTTTCCCATATTTGATTTTGGGAGACCTTCGGTAAGTTCTTCCCAGGTATCTCCACCATCATATGAACGATGAATCCCAGTACCAGGACCTCCTCCCATGTAGGCAGCAACTGTCCGATGACGATCCCAAGTAGCAGCATAAAGCGTATTTGGATCTCTAGAGTCAATGACGATATCTGTTACTCCTGTCCATTGGTCATTTCCCAACACTCTATTAAAGGTTTTACCCCCGTCTTGGCTCTTGTAAAGACCTCGTTGTCCCCCTTTTTTCCAAAGAGGACCTTGAGCAGCAACCCAAAGGGTTTTGGGATCATCCGGGTGAACAATTATTTTAGAAATATGTTCAGAATCTTTTAAACCCATATTTTTCCAGGACTTCCCTCCATCATCTGAACGGTAAATCCCATCACCATAGCCCACATGACGTCCTCCAACATTTTCTCCAGTCCCTACCCAAATAACGGATGGATTGTGGGGATCAATGGTAACACATCCAATTGAATAAGAGGATTCTTTGTCAAATATTGGCGTCCAAGTAGTTCCAGCATTGACAGTTTTCCAAACACCTCCAGATCCGACAGCTACATACCACTGACTTTCATTATGAGGATTGATCGCAATATCGGCTATTCTCCCTGAGAGAAAAGAAGAGCCAACATTTCGAAATTTAAATGCCTCTAAGGGCCATTGATCTTTTTTTTCTTCTGCCTGATCTGACTTTTTTCTTTGTCCAGAAAGATCTGAAAAACTAAAAGCAACAAACAGACACAATAAATAGTAGAAATACTTTTTAAATATCATATATAAATTAAATTGGTTTAAGTATTCAACAATAGTCTTGATATGCTATTGAATTTGATAAATTTTTGACTCCGATAAATCCTCATCATTGGATTTTTATGCCTGATATCCACAGATTTTAATTCAAAATCAATTGATTCGAAAAGTAATACAAAATCTACATAATCTTTAAGATTCATTGATTTATTTAGCAAAATTTCCAAAAGCAATGTTGAGCACCAAAGTTAAGGTCATTATTAAACATATCGTGTGCTCTTTTAAATGCATTTTACTATTAGGTAAAATGGATTCGTTACCTATGGTCTACAGTTTGGCAAATCACTAAATTGCGTCTTTCTAGATTTAGCAAAAACTAATTTCTTCAAGAACATATCCTTATTTACATGAAACAATATCTAATTCTTCTTGCCCTATTGATATTCAAACTTGGATTTACCCAAGAAAAGTCCAAGGATAAACTCAAACCAATAGATTCTCTTGTAGTTGATATGGAGAAAAGCTTGGGAATAATCAATACCTATATTTCTGATGAAAAACTCTTTTTTGAAATCAACGATAGTCTTTTGGATACAGATTTATTAATGGTAACCCGATTTTCAAAATTACCATCAGGCTATTCAGCTTATGTCAATGCAGGGTCTAAAACAAGTGAGCAGTTAATCCACTTTACTAAAAATGGCAAAAAGATTCTGGTAACACAAGAATCTTATATCAATCTTGCAGAGGAAGAAGATCCAATCAGGATTAGTGTCGAACAAAACAACAAACCTCCCATCCTTGCTGCTTTTGATATTAAAAATGAGGAAGAGAATCGGTATTTGATTGATGTGAGTTCTTATTTCAGTAAAGATTCTCCTGGTTTCAACCTCATTTCTTCATCTATCAAAACCGAGTATGGCATTGGATCAATTGATTCAAGGCGAAGTTTTTTTAATTCAGTAAAGAGTTTTAAAAAGAATGTTGAAGTAAACCATACCATGACTTTTAGCGTTTCAAAGCCCCCAAGGGGTAATAATAGCGATACATTTAGTTTTGAGGTGAATCACTCCCTGATTTTGCTACCCAAAGATTTAATGCCCATTCGCTACGAAGATCCTCGAGTGGGTTGGTTTACCTTATCGAAATACAATTACAGTTCTGATGCTTTAAAGTCAGATGAAATTTCGATTATTAGGCGCTGGCGCTTAGAACCAAAAGATATCGAAGCCTACAACAAGGGTAATTTGGTAGAGCCCAAGAAACAAATTGTATACTACCTTGATCCTGCAACACCACTAAAATGGAGACCCTATTTCAAAAAAGGTGTTGAGGATTGGAATGCAGCATTTGAAAAGGCAGGGTTCAAAAATGTTATTGTTGCGAAAGATCCTCCAACAGAGGATGAAGATCCTGACTTTAGTCCAGAAGATGTTCGTTATTCAACAGTTCGATATGTGGCATCTACAACAAGAAATGCAGTAGGACCGAGTGTTTCAGATCCTAGAACTGGAGAAATAATTGAAAGTGATATCATCTGGTATCACAATCACATTCGTTCCTATCGCAATAGATATTTACTTGAAACTGGTGCTGCAAATCCTAGTGCGAGAACACTTGAAACCCCTGAAAGTGAAATTGGGGAGATGATGCGTCAGGTAATTGCACATGAAATTGGTCATGCTTTAGGATTACCACACAACATGAAAGCCAGTTCTGCATATCCAGTTGACTCATTGAGATCTGGCTCCTTTACCCAGAAGTATGGTATTGCATCTACTATAATGGATTATGCTCGATATAATTATGTTGCCCAACCGGGAGATGAAAACATCCGATTCATAAGACAACTTGGGCCATATGACCATTATTCTATTGAATGGGGATACAGATATCATGATAGACATTCTCCGGAATCTGAAAAAACTCTTTTGAATAAAATGGTTGACCAGAAAAGTATAGATCCCATTTATATGTTTGGTTCAGGTGGTACTGATCCTAATTCTCAAACTGAAAACATAGGTGATGATCCGATTAAAGCGAGCCGATACGGTTTAAATAACCTAAAGATTGTCGCTAAAAATCTTGATGAATGGACAACCAATAATGGTCAGTCTTACGATGATTTAGATGAATTATATAACGAGATGTTAGGGGTATATTCTCGCTATATCAATCATGTTGCACGTGTGGTTGGTGGTGTCCATCAAACCCTTGTTAACAAGGGGCAGAATACTGTTCCCTTTATCACCGTTGAGGCTAGTAAACAGATTGAAGCCCTTGAGTTTTTAAATCGAAATTTGTGGGACGAGCCTTTATGGCTTTTAGAAAATAAATTGGTATCCAATATTAAACCAAACGGGGCATTTCAGAATATTTCCAACATTCAAAAAGCAACTTTGTATAGATTGCTTAATTCTGGAAATTTAAACCGAATGCTTTCCACTGATTATACCCTCTTGGGGAATTCGCTTTCTGTTGAAAGACTGTTGGAACAAATAATTTCAGACATTACTCAATTGACTGAAGCAAGGAGTAACGCTTATTCTAGAAGTCTTGAAAAAACATTAGTTGACATCATTGTTGATTCTCAAGATGATGAAAGAGAATATCTCCCTGAAATTAAGGGTCTTTTCCTTGGAAAGGCCCACACTCTTCAAAGAGATTATAAATCGAAAATGAAAACCAAAAATCAACTATTGAAGGGACATTACACCTATTGTTTTCTTCAGCTGAACGATTTATTTGATTTATAGAAAAAATTTTAGGTGATCATATGCTTTGTATGGTAAGCCTCATTTTTTTCTGAATAATGCATCAATTATTGGTGTGATGTCTGCTGAAGAGAATTCAGAGAAAGATTCACAAACTTCGGTTAGTAAAATATGAATCAGTCATAATCCCTGAGTTTTTCCAAATTTTAAACCAGTCTAATGAGGTATGCTGGTTCATTATTTCTGCCTCTATTGTAAAAGGAAGTTAAAGTGAAGACTTAAATTGGCAATTATCTTTAAGCAACATATCCTTTTGGTAGGTATTTTTAGGTCTTGTTGTTTTATTTTTGTACTCTAAAAATTTACTCTTTGACTATATATAAACAGGGAGTCACATCTTTATTTTGTTGATAAGTTTATTTGGAAAGTCGAAACTTGTTGTCAGTATAGTTGCGCTGTCTTTTTTGTCCCTTTCGCATGGTCAGCAAAGCCCATCTGACACCCTGGACATAACCAGCTTAGAACAGATTGTTCTTACTGCCACTAGAACAGCAAGACACCTTTCTTCTTTGCCAATAGCTGCTGATATAGTTACTGCTGAAGAAATAAAGAAAACCAATTCTGTCAGGCTTTCCGACCTATTATCTGAGCAGACAGGTTTAATAACTATTCCCGATTTTGATGGTGGTGAGGGCATCCAACTTCAAGGTATGGATAGTCAGTACATTTTGATCCTTATAGATGGAGTACCCTTGGTTGGAAGAAAAGCTGGAACCTTGGATATTGGAAGAATCACAACAGGAAATATCAAGCAAATTGAAATAATAAAAGGAGCATCTTCAAGTCTATATGGTAGTGATGCTCTAGGAGGGGTAATCAATATCATCACTCAAACGCACGAATCTGGATTTCAAGCTAGCGTAGAACATCGAATAGCTTCTTTTAACAATCAAAATTCTACCTCAAACATAAATTTCAAAAAAAACCGACTTGGAGTTGACCTATTTTTCAATAGATTCAGCAGCGATGGATATGATTTAATTCCTGATGATGGAGCTCAAACAATTGAGCCCTTCCTAAACCATACGGGAACCGTTCGATTTACCTACGACTTTTCAAAAATGCTAAAGGCTAGTGCATATGGACGAATTTATGATGAACAACAATATCTACCGGCTGCTCTTACTCTACAATATACAGATGTTATTCAAGTAGATACCTTAAAAGAATATAATTTCAATCTCAAAGTAGATTGGAAATTAAATCCAAAATGGAAGACTGAATTTGATCTATATGCTACACGATATACCTTAAACTCACCTCTTGATTCTCATGATGGAAGTTCAATTACGGGTGGAGATTTTGATCAGCGTTTAATTCGTCCAGAAGTTCGAGCTATTTTTACTCCTAACAAACGAAACACCTTAATGGCAGGCATTGGATATAACCAAGAAACTGTAGTTAGAGAAGCCTTTGTTGAAAATCCTGAATTTGATTCTCAGTATTTCTATCTCCAACATGATAGTTATCTCTTTGAGGGGTTTAATGTAATAGCAGGATTTAGGTATGATACGCATAGTCTTTATAATTCTCAACTAAGTCCTAAACTTGCTATGAGATATCAGCTAACAGATGAATTAGCAATCAAGGGGTCTGTTGGTTATGGCTTTAAGGCTCCGGACTTTAGACAGCTATATTTAAATTATTCGAACAGAACGATAGGTTATAGTGTTATTGGCGTTAGCGGTGTTAAAGACCGTCTGAATCAATTGGTCACTCAGGGACAACTAACCACTGATTCTGCAGGTAGGATAAATCAAATTATCGAAGAATTTAGTGAGCCTCTGGGGGCTGAGAATTCTGTTGCTTACAATCTAGGGTTGAGTTATCGCCCATCTAGTTCATTCAAAGTTTCTTTGAACCTATTTAGAAATGATATCAATGATTTGATTGAGACTCTTCCTATTGCCCGGCTGACAAATGGCCAAAACGTGTTTAGTTATAAGAATTTAGATCAGGTATTCACCCAGGGGGTTGAAGGTAATTTCAAGTGGTCCCTTTTTGACGGCATTTCAATTCAGGGGGGTTATCAATTATTGTACACGGCTGATAAATCTGCTGAGGAGAAATTTGAATCCGGAGAAATTTTCGCTAAGGAGTCTGTTTTTTCATCTGCTATAAAATTGTCTAAAAATGACTATAGGGGTCTTTTCAACCGATCGAGGCATATGGCCAACTTCAAGATATTCTATAATGTTCCGTCCTTAAATTTTGATACCAATCTACGTGCTACCTACCGAAGCAAATATGCTTTATTTGATACCAATTCAAATAATTATTTAGACCGTTTTGACGATTTCGCTACGGGTTATTTTATTTGGGAATTTGCGATGAATAAGGTCTTTTTTAAGAAATACAAATTCGGTGTTGGGGTTGAGAATATCTTTGATTATACAGATTCTTTAAACGCCACCAATATTGCTGGAAGAATAGTCTATGCACAAATCAATTTTACTCTTTAGGGTATCAGGAATGGTGTCCTGAATTGAAACTATTTGCTGAGGTTAAACCGCAACTGCCTTCCCCTTTGATTTAATTGGGGGCTAGAATAAAGTTTCGAATTATAAATCGAAGTTAAATTTTTGATGAATATGGACTCTTTCATTGCATTACCCTGACTTCATCGGTTTGGTTCATTATACATAATAAAAAAGATAGTCTTAGATTTATAGAATATTTCCTTAATTATTCATCGATTTCCTTGTCAATAACATCTTGAAAGAGGCTTTTGACTCGGTGTTTAACATATTGATATACAATAGTATATGCTTATT
>MPMN01000071.1 GCA_002238525.1 Flavobacteriaceae bacterium bin25 | reverse complement strand
GTTTCGGATTAATGACCAAACAAAAGCGGGTGTTGGTTTCCAAAGGTGTCAAGCCTATTGGTAAGTATCAGCACAGCTATCAATCGTTTTGGTTATGGGGATGCTTTTCACCTATTACAAGAAATAGCTTCTATTGGGAAACATCATCAGTGTCTAATGATATTTTCGAGGGTTTTCTGAATGATTTGAGCAAACAAAATCCAAAAGAACTTAAAATCCTCATTATAGACAATGCTGGCTTTCATGCTTCTAAGAATATGACCATTCCGGAAAACATTAAGTTCATCAGAATTCCTCCTTATACCCCAGAACTTAATCCTGCTGAAAAGGTATGGCAATGGATGAAAGAAAGAGTGGCTATGAAATTCTTTGAAGATCTTGAATCTCTAAAGAAAAAAATAACGGAGATGATTACGCAACTGAAGTCTGAACTCATCAAATCCATTACAGGATATGAATTATACACCAAAGCCTTTTTGAGTGAATTCAGTGTTTAAATGGTATTATATACTAAAACCTTTATGAGTAAATATAGCATTTAAATGGTATTAGTCCAAATAATAAAATACGGGCCACAAAAAGTTGAAGATTATGGTAATTTCCAGTTTTCATGTTTCGAACCCATTTTACTAATTCTTTCCAAAATGTCTTTTGGAGGTGTTAATGGAATCTATGTTCTATTTTTATAATTCAAAAACTTAATCGAAAATTGCATTTTTGAGTTGATTAAACGGTTTAAAATTCCCAATTTTGGAAAAAATGACATGAGATTTCACTCCATCTTAATATTTTTGAGTTTCCTGGCTTTCTATGGATGTAATCTTGAAAAACAAAAAGTCAAGGGAAATCAAACCACTTCTGATAAGTCTCCCAATGTTCTTTTTATAATTGCAGACGATTTGAACTGTGATCTTGGGACCTATGGACATAAATTAGTAAAATCTCCAGCAATAGATTCACTAGCAAATAATGGAGTTCAGTTCGGAAATGCCCATAGTCAATTTCCGCTCTGTGGACCTTCTCGAGCATCAATGATGACGGGACTTTACCCGGATCAAACCAAAATATTTGAAAACCGTATCTATCTGCGTCAAACCATTCCATACGTCACCACAATAGGGCAGCGGTTTCGTCAAGAAGGATACAATTCAGTGCGTATAGGTAAAATTTACCATTATGACAACCCAAGCTCTATCGGCACCTCAAGTTTCGATGATGTATACACTTGGGACTTTACTTTTAATCCGTATGGTAGAGATAAAAAAGAAGAATATAAAATCAATACACTAGTTCCAAGACAATATGGAGGGACACTTTCCTGGCTCGCAGCAGAAGGCACCGATGACCAGCAAACTGATGGTATTTCAGCTAACATTGCTTCAGACTTACTAACAAAATTTGCTAAAAACAAGCAACAGTTTTTTCTAGCAGTAGGGCTTTATAGACCGCACACGCCATTTGTAGCCCCAAAAAAGTATTTCGATTGGTATCCTTTGGATTCCATTAAACTGCCAAAAAATCCAGGTCAAGAATATATTGAATCTCTACCGGTTCCAGCGAGGAGATCAATCAAGGCTCAAGCTGCTCAAATTGATTTAGATGATGATATCTCCCAAGAAATTATTCAAGCCTATTATGCTACCACGAGTTTTATTGATGAGCAGATAAACCAAATAATCACAACCCTAAAAAAAACTGGTTTAGATAAAAACACTATTGTGGTATTTACATCAGACCATGGATATCATTTGAGAGAACATGGCCACTGGCAAAAAATGACTCTTTTCGATAATGCAACGCGTATCCCTTTAATTATTGCAGGGCCAACGATCCAAAAGGGACTAAAAGTTGATGATTCACCAGTTGAACTAGTTGATATATACCCGACTCTGATGGATCTAGTCGGAATAAAGACTCCTCAATTTGTCTCTGGAAAAAGTTTGGTCTCTATCTTGGATGGATCAACTGGAATCATCAGAAAATCAGCCTTAACCCAAATGAAAAATGGGTACAGCATCAAAACGGATCGATATAGACTCACACGTTGGGGATCTAATGGTGCTGATGGCTATGAATTATACGACCACCTCAGTGATAAATCGGAAATGTTCAATCTCGCTGAAGATGAAAACTATGGTTGGTTATTGGATTCATTGAGTATAGTACTCGATCAAAGAATTGCCTCAGCTAATTCGATACCCAGAGGATTGGGAATGCAAATTGAAGGTGTTAAAGCCATGCGTAAACCACCACCAATCCATTCTGCACCAAAATAAATTAGATCTATTGATTATATCTAGATTCACTAACCATCTAAATATCAAGATAACAGAAACAATCACTCCAGCCAGATGAGCAGTTTAATCACCGAAGACTTTTTACTTGAAACAGACCATGCCAGAATACTGTATCATGACTATATCAAAGACCTACCTTTAATTGATTACCACAATCATTTGTCTGCCGGGGATATATCTCAAGACTCCTCTTTTGAAAACATAACCCAAGTATGGATGTCTGATGACCATTACAAATGGAGGGCCATGAGAACATTGGGTATAGATGAGAAATACATCACCGGGAGAGCTGAAGATTATGACAAGTTTGAGCAATATGCCAGAGCTGTACCCTATCTAATTCGAAATCCATTGTACCACTGGTCACACTTGGAATTAAAACGTTATTTCGGGTTTGATGAACTATTGGATGGAAGTAATTCTCGGTCGGTTTATGATCTAACTCGACAGATTCTTAAAACCCCGGAATACACCTGTAGGGGTCTTTTAAAACAAATGAAGGTAGAATATCTCTGCACCACTGAAGATCCGCTTGATGATTTGGTGCACCATAGAACCCTTAGGAAATCAGATTTTACCATTGGGGTAAATACAGCATTCAGGCCAGATAAATTTCTATGCATTGACCGAATTGATTTTCAAGATTGTATTATGGAGCTGAGCAAGATTGTCAATAAAGAAATTCAAACTTTTCAGGATTTGCTGGAAGGATTATTGAATCGAATGGAATATTTCCATAATAATGGATGTAGGTTAAGTGATCACGGCATTGATACCATCCCCTTTTCTAGGGTCTCAGACAATTTAGTAGAACAGATATTTTCTAAAAGACTGAGAGGAATGAAGCTTACCAAATTGGAGATTGCTCAATTTCAGACCAGTCTACTCTTGTTTTTGTCTCAAAATTACCATCGCTTGGGCTGGATACAACAGTTTCACATTGGTGCTTATCGTAATACCAACACAAGAATGTATAAAAAGATGGGGTCTGACAAAGGTTGGGATTCCATCGGAGACTTTACCAACCTGAAGTCATTGATGTCTTTCTTAGATCAATTAGACCAGAATTCCATATTAACCAAAACCATAATCTACAATCTAAACCCCTCAGAGAATGCAATTATGGCCACATTGGTTGGAAACTTTAACGACGGGACAATCAAAGGAAAAATCCAGTGGGGAGCTAGTTGGTGGTACCTTGACCAACTAGATGGAATTACCAATCACCTCAATACTCTATCCAATGTGGGAGTCCTGTCCTGCTTTATTGGTATGTTGACTGATTCAAGAAGTTTTCTGTCTTTCCCTAGGCACGAATATTTTAGACGAATTTTATGTAATATATTGGGCAATGATATCCGGAAAGGACATCTACCTAGGGACTATAAGTGGCTGGGTAAAATCGCCTCCGATATATCGTATCATAATGTTAAACAGTATTTTAACTTGACCTAATGCTTCTTTAGACAGTAATCATCCCAATTAAAAATTCATTTACTCCGGTTTCCCAAACAATCATCGTTCGTTAGGTTTTAGATGATTTCAATAATTCGTGTCAATCAATTTTATGTTATCGTTCGATGTAGTAAAAAAATATTTTATACATTTAGATTCAAAAATCGTTCTTCCAATGGATAAAAAGATTGTCACTTTTGGTGAAATAATGCTCCGATTATCCCCACCGGGGTTTTTACGGTTTTCTCAGACCACCCAATTTGATGTGGTCTATGGTGGTGGCGAAGCCAATGTAGCTATCTCACTGGCGAACTTTGGATTGCCCGTCTGCTTCGTTACTTGTCTTCCCGAAAATGATTTAGGAGAATGTGCCCTGATGGAACTCAGAAAACGTGGCGTTGATACATCACATATTATGCGAGGAGGAAAACGTCTTGGTATCTATTTTTTGGAGACTGGTGCTGTTAGTAGATCGAGTAAAGTAGTTTATGATAGAGCATATTCATCAGTAAGTGAAATTCAAACCAGTATGATTAATTGGGATAAAGTATTTGAAGACGCAGCTTGGTTTCACTGGACCGGTATCACACCCGCTATTTCTCAATCTGCAGCAGATGTATGTTTGGAGGCTATTAAAGTTGCCAAGAGTAAAAATATAACCATTTCAACCGACTTGAATTATAGATCAAAACTCTGGAAATACAAGGGTGATCGAGTGCGCATCATGCAAGAACTTACATCCTATTGTGACATCATCTTAGGAAATGAAGAAGATGCTTACAAGCATTTTGGTATTAAGCCTGAAGGATTAGATATTACCACTGAAGGAGAAAAGGTGAAAGCCAATTCGTTCGTTTCAGTATGCAAGCAAATGATGATCCAATTTCCTCAAGCCAAAATGGTCATCACCACACTGCGGGGCTCTTTATCCGCATCTCACAATACTTGGGCTGGGATACTATATGATGGAAACAAAGTCTATACTTCAAAAGAATATCACATTACCCACATTGTGGACCGAGTCGGTGGAGGTGATTCATTTATGGGCGGACTTATCTACGGATTGATTACTTATCAAGACGATGTGCAGAAAGCATTAGATTTTGCTGTGGCAGCTTCTTGTTTGAAGCATACCATAAAGGGCGATGCTAATCTAGTTTGCATTTCTGAAGTTGAAAAATTGATGAGCGGTGATTCTTCTGGAAGAGTTGTAAGATAATTCATATGCCATTTATTTATCGAAATAGAGTAATTCATCAGATATATTCCAAGGGCTTTATCCCACTTTTTTATAGTCAAGATATAGAGCTGGCAAAACGGGTGGTTGAAGCTTGCTACAAAGGAGGCGCAAGAATTCTAGAGTTTACCGACAGGGGCAAATATGCCCAAAAGGTTTTTGAAAAATTAAGTCGGCTTTGTTCTTCAGAATTTCCAGATATGGCTTTAGGTGTAGGTTCTGTGACTGATGCGGAACAAGCCAGGAGTTATATGGGCTTAGGTGCTGATTTTATTGTTACTCCGGTGTTGAGAAAAGATGTCGCTCGAGTTTGTAATAGGCGTAAAACACTATGGATTCCCGGATGTGGCAGTCTCTCAGAAATCGCCAGATGTGAAGAATTAGGTGTGGAGATTGTCAAGCTATTTCCTGGAAATATCTACGGACCAGAATTTATCAAAGCAGTCCTTTCTCCGCAACCCTGGACTTCAATTATGCCAACAGGAGGTGTTACCACCGAAGAATCAAATATCCGCCGATGGTTTGATGCAGGTGCAGTTTGTGTAGGCATAGGTTCCAAATTGATTTCAAAAGATATATTAGGATCAAAAGATTTCAAGAAACTGACCAAAGAAGTTGAAAAAGTAGTTTCCATTATAGAAAAATCCATCGAAAAGTGCCCATAACTTGGAAACTCCTCAATTTAGGTCTTATTGGTATATTCATTTGTTTTACAATAGGATGTGCTGAAAAAAATCAGATACGTACACTGCGTTTGGGACACGGATTGGATGTCAATCACCCAGTTCACCAGGGAATGCTTCAAATCGATAAGCACCTCAAGGATTTGTCAGATGGAAAAATGCGATTAATGATCTATCCCAACCAGCAACTTGGGAGCGAAAGAGAATGTCTTGAGTTATTGCAGATTGGAAGTCTTGATATCACCAAAGTATCTGCTGCTGTGATGGAAAACTTTGTTCCTGATTTCAAGATTTTTGGGTTGCCATTTTTGTTTGATAATAAAGAGCACCTATTTAAAGTCCTTGATGGGAAAATTGGAGAATCTCTATTGAATCAAGGTAGTGCTTTTTGGCTAAAAGGACTGGGATATTATGATTCCGGTAGCAGGAGCTTTTATTTGAAAGATCGACTTGTAGAATCTCCTCAAGATTTACAAGGTTTGAAGATTCGAGTCATGGAAAGTGCAACAGCAATTGAGATGATGCAACATTTAGGGGCATCACCTACGCCAATTTCTTGGGGTGAATTATATACTTCACTACAGCAGGGAGTTGTTGATGGGGCCGAAAACAACCCTCCAAGTTTTTATCTATCAAAACATTATGAAGTGTGTAAGTATTATGTTATCAGTGAACATACGACTATCCCTGATGTGCTACTAACCAGTACTCATCTTTGGAATAAATTATCTGAAATAGAAAAGAAATGGCTAAGACAATCTGTACGAAAATCTGTGATTTTTCAAAGAAAACTATGGGTCAAAAGTGAACAAGATGCATTAGATGGTGCTCGAGCCTCAGGCATTAAAATCAGTTATCCCAACAAACAGCCTTTTAGAGATGCAGTGAAACCAATGTATAAGTCCTTCAATACAAATCCCCAAATGGCCCAATTAATTCAGTCTATTGAAAATACCAAAACTCCGTAAACTGGTTGACCGAATAGTTGAAACTACTTTGGTTACATTACTGATTTTGATGATAATCAATGTGAGTTATCAGGTTTTCACTCGTTATTTTACCGATAATCCTTCATCATTCACCGAAGAATTGTCTCGTTATCTGATGGTCTGGTTAGGCATTTTGGGTGCTGGTTATGTCGCGGGAAGAAACGAACATATTGCCATCGATTTTTTCATCAGAAAACTATCTCCAAAAATAAAATACATTGTATACCAATTGATTAGGTGGTCAATTATTTCTTTTGCTGTTTTCGGTTTCATCATTGGAGGTGGTAACTTAGTTTTCATCACTTTTACTTTAAAGCAATACTCTCCATCTCTTGGTATTCCGCTCGGTCTTGTTTATCTGATCATTCCTTTTAGTGGTCTATTAATAGTTTATTATAAACTAAGCACAAAAAATTCTCCTAGATGATTGATTTAATTCCAATTGTAGTACTGGTATTGAGTTTTATATTTTTTCTTGCTTTGGGGACTCCTGTGGCCTGGAGTATTGCCATTTCCTCATTGCTGACCATTTTGGTCTCCATGCCCTCTTTACCGGCTTTAACAACCATATCTCAAAGGATGGGTACGGGATTGGATCGTTTTTCTCTTTTGGCTATTCCCTTTTTTATACTCTCGGGGGAATTGATGACTCATGGGGGGATTGCTCGAAGATTGATAGATTTCGCAAAAACTGTTGTCGGTTTTCTTCCTGGTGGGCTTGCTCTTATAAATATTATTTCTGCTATGATGATGGGTGCTATTGCTGGTTCAGCTATGGCTTCGGCATCTGCTATGGGTAGCATATTAGGACCAGAAATGAAAAAAGAGGGATACTCACCCGAATTTGGAGCCGCTGTTAATATCACTTCAGCGACCACAGGATTATTGATTCCACCAAGTAATATACTGATTGTCTATAGTCTTGCTAGTGGAGGAGTTTCGATTGCTGCCCTCTTTATTGCTGGCTATATTCCGGGTATTATCACCGGTATTTTATTGATGATTGTTGCATCAATATGGGCTAAAAGAAAAGGATACAGAACTTTCAGCTTTAGTCCTTTTCTGGAAGTAGTGAAGCGATTTATAATCGCTTTTCCTTCACTGCTTTTGCTGGTAATAGTCATAGGAGGAATTGTTGCTGGATTTTTCACGGCTACTGAAGCTTCGGCGATAGCCGTTATATATACTCTTGTTCTTGGCTTTATCTATAAAGAGATCAAAATAAGGGATTTGTCTAAAATCTGTTTAGAAAGTGCAAAAACAAATGCTATTGTAATGCTTTTGATTGCAGCATCAATGAGTATGTCATGGGTCATGTCCTATGAAAATATCCCCCAAAATCTCAGTCATTTTTTATTAGGCATTAGTGATAATAAAATCATCATTCTGTTGATAATCAATCTGATTTTACTCTTGGTAGGGATTTTTATGGATATTACTCCTGCGGTATTGATTTTCACGCCCATCTTTTTACCTATTGTGACCACTTTAGGCATAGACCCAGTTCAATTTGGAATGATGATGGTACTAAATTTATGTATTGGACTATGTACTCCACCAGTTGGTACAGTCTTATTTGTTGGGATTGGTATTTCGGGAACTTCCATTGAAAAAGTCATCAGGCCATTACTACCATTTTACTTAGTAATGATACTATCATTGTTTCTCATTACCTACATCCCTGCATTATCTCTTTTTCTACTCAATTTTTTTGGGCTTTAATCTCTTTTCCTAGGCTGATGAATAGGTCAGATAACCACCATTTTAAAACAACCTGCTGGAATATAAAATTCTGATAGTTGTTATTTACAATTCCATAGTATATTAGGTTAGGTTAGGTTTAACTTTGTTGCCTTAGTGTAATGTTCACTCTTGTAAATAAGCCCTATGGATGATAAACTAGTGAATCAGTCAGTTTGCGGGTTGCCTATTAAAGTCGTTCAGTTTGGAGAAGGAAATTTCCTTCGATCATTTGTCTGTGATGTGCTCCAGCGGCTCAATGACATTAATGAATTCAATGGTTCAATAGCAATAATTCAGCCCATCGAAAAGGGTAAAGTAGATCTACTTGCCCAACAGAAAGGAAAGTATACTCTTTTTTTGAAAGGAATTATCAATCGAAAAGAAATCCAAGAAATAAGGAATATCAGTTGTGTTCAGGAATATATCAATCCATATAAAAATTTTGAAGATTTTATCAATTTAGCCAAAACCCAGACACTCAAAATCATTGTCTCCAATACCACTGAAAAGGGTATCGCTTTCAATACCAAGGATTCCTCTACTGACAGTCCAGCCGGCTCTTTTGTAGGCAAGTTGGTTCAGTTTTTATATACACGTTTTGTTCATTTTAATGGTGATGAAACCAAAGGCTTACACATTTTGCCTTGTGAATTAATTGATGAAAATGGGCTTAAATTACAAGGGTGCATTACAGACTGTATCACTCACTGGGGGCATGAAAATTCTTTTTTAAAGTGGGTTCAGAATTCCTGTTTTTTTTACAATACTTTGGTTGATAGAATAGTTCCTGGATATCCTAGTTCTGAACCTGAGAAATACCATCGTCTAATAGGCTTTAAAGATCAATTGATTACCGTCTCTGAACCATACTTTCTTTGGGTAATAGAAGGTAACGAAGGTATCAAAGAATTGATACAATCTGAAAAAATAAATCTAGATATTCGTTTTTCAAACGATTTACATTATTACAGACTCAGAAAAATTCGTTTTCTCAATGGAATACATACCTTGTTAGTTCCAATAGGTTTATACCTAAAAAAAACAACCGTTCTTCAATGTATGGAG
The DNA here is from genome assembly GCA_002238525.1 of Flavobacteriaceae bacterium bin25. Taxonomy (GTDB): domain Bacteria; phylum Bacteroidota; class Bacteroidia; order Flavobacteriales; family Flavobacteriaceae; genus Bin25. Next base: position 3,206 of record MPMN01000071.1, on the reverse strand, counting down.
GATCATTTTGTATTTGAATTTGTCAAAGGTGCAATGGTTCAAGAGATTTCTATGACTTTGAAGCATCAATACGGTGATTTAAAGGAAAAAACAAAAAATCATCCCATAAATCCCAAGGTTATTGATAGATATATTAGGGAAGTAATTGACAGATTAAAAAATCCTTTTATCGAACATAATTTAACAGATATCGGACTTTATTCACTTGAAAAATTTGTTTTCAGGGTGCTGCCTACTATTCTTGACTATCACAAGAGAATGGGGCTTTATCCCTTGAGGCTAATTTTTGGTTTTGCTTGTTTATTGTTGATGACTATCAACGGGGAAATTGATACAAAAGATAATTCTGGGCATCTTTCTTTTTTGAGAAGGCAAAAGTCAAAACCTACATTTACAATGGTTAAAGAAATCTTATCGAACCAAGAGATTTGGAAAAGAGATTTGACAAAACAACCCTTATTGACCGAAATCCTTTATTACGCCATAGTCCAATTAAAGAAACATGGTTTGATTAGGGGGTTTTATTTTTATTATAGAAATCAAACAGCTTAAGATGAAATCCAAAACACTTAAAATCCATCCTTCCGACAACATAGGCGTAGCATTGGTTGACTTGCCTTCAGGAGAAAGAATTGCTGATGGTGAAATCAATTTGGTACTAGTGGATGATATCCCCCAAAAACAAAAATTCGCCCTTGAGGATATGGAGGTAGGTTCATTGGTATATATGTATGGTATTTTGGTTGGCTCAACCACTAGAAAGGTATCAAAAGGGGGGTTGATTAGCACCCAGAACCTTATTCACAAAACTCATAAGACTACCAAAAAACTATCTTCACACCAATGGGATCCTCCCGAGATAAACCATTGGAAGGAAAAGACCTTTATGGGATATCATAGAGATGATGGTCAGGTTGGGACTGATAATATTTGGTTATTTTTCCCTTTAGTTTTTTGTGAGAACAGAAACATTCAGGTACTGAGGAAGACTTTTGAACGGGAATTTCACCCTATTAAGAAGGAACCTCTACAGCAATTATTAGGAAGTTTGCTTCATCCCAATAGGGATTCTCACGAATCCGTTTTCACAGAATTTCTTCCTCATGAATATCAAAACATAAAAGTTCGCTTCATCATACACCATGGTGGTTGTGGGGGAACGCGAGAAGACGCACGAGTTTTAGCTTCTTTATTAGCTGGTTATGTACACAATCCCAATGTTGCCGGGGCAAGTGTTCTGAGTCTAGGATGTCAAAATCTAGAAATTAAAACCTTTGAGGAAGAACTAAAAAAGTTAGACCCCAAAAGGAGTAAGCCAGTATTGATTTTCAATCAGCAAAGTGAAGGAAGCACAAATCAATTTTTAAGTAAAATAATAAGAGAAACTTTTTCTCATTTGGTTGAAGCGAACAAAATTAAACGTAGATCTTCACCTCTATCGAAACTTAAAATCGGGCTTGAATGTGGGGGATCAGACGGATTTTCAGGAATCACAGCCAACCCTGTACTTGGTCAGGTTTCGGATGTGGTTAGCTCGCTAGGGGGTTCAGTAATTCTTTCCGAATTCCCAGAATTATGTGGCGTTGAGCAGGAGCTGGCCAATCGGTGCGTTGATGATCTTTTGGCTAACAAGTTTATTCATTTAATGGAAAAATATGAGGCATCCGCACAGAGAGTAGGTTCAGGGTTTGATATGAATCCTTCGCCTGGTAATATCAAAGATGGTCTGATTACGGACGCTATAAAATCTGCTGGGGCTGTTAAAAAGTCAGGTAATTCGCCTGTTACTGATGTCCTTGACTATACAGAATATGCTTCAAAGTCTGGTGTCAGTTTACTTTGCACCCCTGGAAATGATGTTGAGAGCACCACTGGACTAGCTGGTGGGGGTGCCAACATTATACTTTTCACAACTGGCCTGGGGACACCAACGGGCAATCCTATCTCACCGGTAATTAAGGTTTCTTCAAATTCTGAGTTAGCAAAAAAAATGGAAGACATCATTGATTTTGATGCTGGAACAATTATTTCGGAGGGCAAGTCTCTCGGGGCTGTTGGGGACGAACTACTTGATTTGGTTATACAAATAGCTAGTGGTTCTATTAAAACCAAGGCGGAAATACTTGGTCAGCAGGACTTCATTCCCTGGAAAAGAGGAGTTTCACTTTAGTATAATAGTCTCTCAAAGGTATAGTGTAATTTCCTGAGAACAAACTAATTGGAGTTATATGCTTCAACTTATTCTCGGTAATATATTAATTACTTTGGCTCTAATCACTTTGTTGTGGAATGGGCGGAATTGAAGCAAAAATAGACGGGGTTCTCGCTTCATAATTCCACACCTAAATTCATTTGATAGATTCTGTTCATGTATCCATCTTTGATTTTTATTGCTACTGTTCTTTTGCTTGGGCATGAGCTTCCTTAGTTCATGCTCGCTCTCTTGTACTTGTATGTCAATTTTTTTAGGCATATAGAAAATTTAATCAATTAATTTGTGTCCTATGAATATAGTATAAATCAAATGGTTGATCAGATGGATTCTGAGCTCATAAAATGCATTACAGAATATGAATGACATATCAAATCTTTTTTGAGCAAATATAGTGACTAAATGGTATAACTATATATTTTAGAAAATAAATAAAAAAGTCATTTCTTTTAACTATTTTTGTGTTGAGACTTTTAAAAGAGAGTAATAGTATTTTTAAAAAGGCGTGTACTATAATGTCTGTTAGAACAATTGTTAATTTTAGATGTCGTTTAAGTGGTGATAAAAGAGATTATCGACTATTAAACGAGATGTCCGGCGCCAATAGATACCTCTATAATCAGGCACTAAATCATCTGTTCAAACAATACCAAGAAAGCGGAAAATGCGATTATTCTTATCAAGATTTGGGGAAATGGTATACCCAGCATAAAAAGACTGAAGCCACCTGGTTATCTCGTTATTCACCAGCTAAAACCAAATTGGTTTTAAAGGATTTATCTGTTGCTTTTAAGGAATATGTAAAGGGACAAAGAGGCAAACCGAAATTCAAATCAAAAAGACAAAAGCAAAGTTTTCCGATCACTTTATACCAAAGAGAGATAAAGGAAAACGAAAATGGCAATGGCTATCTTTTATTAAAAAGAGGACTCTTTATTCAAATAAGAGGATATAAGAAACAGATTTGCCGTTATAGTAAGCCCAGGTTTTTACA